>CAKUYM010000092.1 GCA_934716785.1 uncultured Bacteroides sp.
GGGGCATGCGGTCATCGGAAGGCTGTAGATTACGATTCATTGCTGGTAGCCGACCCGATTGACGTGAACCTGAAGTCGATGTCATTGCCTGCCCGCACCGTTCAGCCTATCTGGGTACAATGTTGGATTCCGCAGTCTGCCGCCCCCGGAACTTATAAAGGGGAGCTGTTGGTCAATGACGGCTCCAACCTGTTGCAACGTCTGAATCTTGAAATCAACGTCTCTTCCCGCGAACTTCCCCAACCGTCGGAATGGGCTTTTCATTTGGATTTATGGCAAAGCCCGTATGCTGTAGCCCGTTACTATCAGGTCCCTTTGTGGAGTCGGGAGCATCTCGAAGCCATGCGCCCTTTGATGAAGATGCTGGCGGATGCAGGACAGAAGATCATCACGGCAACGTTGATGCATAAGCCATGGAACGGACAGACGGAGGACTATTTCGATACGATGGTAACGTGGATAAAACGCACGGACGGTACATGGGCTTTTGACTATACGATCTTCGACCGTTGGGTGGAATTTATGATGAGTATCGGCATCAACAAACAGATCAACTGTTACTCGATGGTTCCTTGGGAGTTGTCTTTCCAATATTATGACCAAGCAACGAATTCGTTGCAGTTTGTAAAGACCGCACCGGGCGAACAGGCTTATGAGGAAATGTGGGTGGCGATGCTTACTTCCTTTTCCAAGCATCTGAAAGAAAAAGGATGGTTTGATATTTGTGCCATCGCAATGGACGAGCGCCCGATGGAGGTGATGCAGAAAACGTTGAAGGTGATTCGTAAAGCCGACCCGGATTTTAAAGTTTCGTTGGCAGGAAATTATCATGCGCAGATAGAGCCCGACTTGTACGACTATTGTATCGCAATCGGACAGAACTTCCCCGAAGATGTACGTATCCGTCGTGCAGCCGAGAACAAGCGTAGCACTTATTATACTTGTTGCACGGAAGCCCATCCCAACACATTTACTTTCTCCGATCCTGCTGAGGCTGCATGGATGAGCTTTTATTCGGCCAAGAAACACTTGGACGGCTATTTGCGCTGGGCGTATAACAGTTGGCCGCTGGAGCCGCTGCTTGATTCGCGCTTCCGCACTTGGGCAGCCGGAGATACATACCTCGTATATCCCGGAGCACGTAGCAGCATCCGCTTTGAACGCTTGATAGAAGGAGTGCAGGCACATGAGAAAATAAATATCCTTCGCCGTGAGTTTGAGAAGAAAGGTGATAAAGCCGGATTGAAAAAGATAGAAAAAATGCTGGCTCCGTTCAATTTAGGGAATATGCCGGAGATTCCGGCGGCAGTCACTGTGAACAAAGCCAATCAGATATTGAATTCATTATAAATTGATTGTTTGTCCTCTGTGGTGAACCCTATTGTTCAGCTTATTCCTGAATCTGTTAAAAGTAAGATTATGAAAAAGATATTATTCGTGTGTTTGGGAAATATCTGCCGTAGTTCTGCGGCAGAAGGCGTGATGCTTCACTTGATAAAAGAAGCGGGATTGGAAAAGGAATTTGTGATAGACTCCGCCGGAATATTGTCTTATCATCAAGGCGAACTGCCGGATAGCCGGATGCGCGCCCATGCGGCACGACGCGGTTATGCGCTGGTGCATCGCTCGCGTCCCGTCCGTACGGAAGATTTTTATAATTTTGATTTGATTATCGGCATGGACGACCGCAATATCGATGATTTGAGAGAAAAAGCGCCTTCTCCCGAAGAGTGGAAGAAGATTCACCGTATGACGGAATATTGCTTCCACATTCCTGCCGATCATGTCCCCGACCCCTATTATGGAGGAGCCGAGGGATTTGAATATGTGCTCGATGTGCTTGAAGATGCTTGTTCCGGTCTGCTTACTTCTTTAACTCAGGATAGCTGATTCGGGTATGATAAGCAATCTTTAGTTTTTCTTTGAACACAGCCTTCACTGTTGCGATGTCCTTGAAAGTGATGGGACATTCCTTGAAATAACCTTCAGTAACCTGGGAGTCGATTATCTTGTCGACCAGGTTGCTGATACTTTCTTCCGTATATTCCGGCAGGCTGCGTGAGGCGGCTTCAACGGCGTCCGCCATCATTAGGATGGCCTGCTCCTTGGTGAACGGATTCGGACCGGGATAAGTGAACAGTTTATTATTCGGCTCTTCACCCGGATGCTCGTTCTTCCATGAGATATAGAAATATTTTGTTTTCCCCTGTCCGTGATGAGTACTGATAAAGTCTTTGATTACTTTAGGCAGATTGTGCTTGTCGGCCAGCTTCAGTCCGTTCGTGACATGGCTGATAACGATCTGCGCACTTTGCTCGTAGCTCAGATTCTTGTGCGGGTTGATACCGCCCGACTGGTTTTCCGTAAAGAATGCCGGATTCTCCATCTTTCCGATATCGTGATACAGAGCGCCTGTACGCACCAACTGGCTTTTGGCACCGATGCGGATAGCTGCTTCTGCTGCTAAATTGGCCACCTGCATAGAATGCTGGAACGTGCCGGGAGCTGTCTCCGACATTTGTCTCAACAGGTCGTTATTGATATTTGAAAGTTCTACCAAAGTGACGTTGGAAGTGAACCCGAATGTTTTCTCCAGCAAGAACAATAACGGATAAGCGAACAGCAGCAAGATGCCGTTGATAAAGAAATAGGTGTACATCCGTATGTTCAGTTTCGAGAAGTCGGTAGAAAGCCCGTTCTCGGTCATCAGCTCGAATGCGAAATAAACGGCTACATAAGTCAGTATCACCAAAAATGCCGTGCGGAATAACTGCGATCTCTGCGACAACTCCCGCAAACTGAAGATTGCCACCAGTCCGGCAGCCAGTTGGGTGAGGATAAACTCATGCGGAAAGCGAAGTGATATGGAACAGATCAATATCGTGATGACATGCGTCAGGAAAGCTGTTCTCGAATCGAGGAACACGCGGATAATAATCGGCAGCATCGCATAAGGAAGAATGTACACGTTGAATACATTATTCGTCACCATCAGAGCTGTGACGACGCAGAAAAATACAATCAATGTGAACAGCAGCGACAGACTCCCTTTCCGTTGGTAATAATCTTTTCTGAACAGGTCGAGATAGAGCATGAAGCAGAGCATCAGCACACCGACAAACAGGATTTGTCCTCCGAGAATCAGGCGGCTTTGTCCCATGGACTCATTGCGCTTGATGGACTCTTTGCGCAGTGACTCCAATATATTGTAAGTCTCCGGACTGATGATTTCGCCGCGGTCGATAATCTTTTGTCCGCTGACTACCAGACCCTTTGCCCATGAGTAGTTGTTCAGCATCTCTTCTTTGGCAGCTTGCGTTCTCTGCTCGTCAAAGGTGAGGTTGGGGGTGATGTACTCGTTCAGAGAACATTGCCTCAGTATTTCGCGGTTGAAGTGGGCGGAATCTGCCGAAAGCAGGTATTCGTATGCTTTTTTTACAGTGTAAAGCTCATCCGTCGGGTGTGAGTTGGCGAGCTTGTCATCAATGACCATGATAGCCGAGGTACTGTCTTTCTGTAGCTGCCCGATATTCTCCGTAGATACGATTCCCGCCTGATAGATTGTTTTAAGAGTGCGTTCGATATAGCGCAAGTAGTCAATGGAAGGAAGTATTCCCTTCAGATTAGTCTGATAACTCTCTTTCAGTCGGGTTATCGCGTCTTTTTCAATTTTCTTGTCCAGTTCATAATAAGGTTGGAAGAGAGCGAACAGACTGTCTTGCTCCTTCTTCACCACCGCATCATCTTTATAGATAGGAAAATCGAAGGTGGCTATTAGCTGCCCGTATTTCCAAGGCTTGTTTATGTCAAACTGATAGTTGAACTTGCCGTCACGTGGCAGAAAGTAGACAATCAATGCCACAGTACTCACGAATAGCAGTGATTTATATAGCAAATCTCTCCATGAAAAACTCTTTTTCTTCTTCAATTGTTCCATATCCATTGAATTTTTTGCGAAAAGTACAAAAAAAAACAATAGTGTGGAAAAAAAGGTTTAATTTTGCCGCGATTTACTATACTAACCCGAATTATGGCAGAAAGAAAAGTAAGAGTTCGTTTTGCTCCGAGTCCTACAGGGGCATTGCACATCGGTGGTGTGCGTACAGCTTTGTATAATTATCTATTTGCACGCCAACATGGCGGAGACCTGATATTTCGTATTGAAGATACTGACTCTAACCGGTTCGTTCCGGGAGCGGAAGAGTATATACTCGAATCTTTCAAGTGGCTGGGTATTCATTTTGATGAAGGAGTGAGCTTCGGTGGCGAATATGGTCCGTATCGGCAGTCCGAACGTCGCGAAATCTACAAGAAGTATGTGCAGATTCTGTTGGAAAACGGAAAGGCATACATCGCCTTTGATACTCCGGCCGAACTGGATGCCAAGCGTGCGGAAATCGCCAACTTCCAATATGACGCGTCTACCCGCGGGATGATGCGCAACTCACTGACCATGCCGAAAGAAGAGGTGGACGCGTTGATTGCTGAAGGCAAACAATACGTGGTTCGTTTCAAAATCGAACCGAATGAGGATGTACATGTGAACGACCTGATTCGTGGGGAAGTGATTATCAATTCGTCTATCCTTGACGACAAGGTGCTTTATAAATCGGCAGACGAACTGCCTACCTACCATTTGGCAAATATCGTAGACGACCATTTGATGGAAGTCTCCCACGTAATCCGTGGTGAAGAATGGCTGCCCTCCGCTCCGTTGCATGTACTGTTGTACCGTGCTTTCGGTTGGGAAGACACGATGCCGGAGTTTGCTCACCTGCCTTTGCTGCTGAAACCGGAAGGTAACGGTAAATTGAGCAAGCGCGACGGTGACCGTTTGGGATTCCCGGTATTCCCGTTGGAATGGCATGACCCGAAATCGGGAGAAGTTTCTTCCGGTTATCGCGAGTCAGGCTATCTGCCCGAAGCTGTTATCAATTTCCTCGCTTTGTTGGGATGGAATCCGGGCAATGACCAGGAAGTGATGTCGATGGACGAACTTATTAAACTGTTCAACTTGAGCCATTGCAGCAAGTCCGGTGCTAAATTCGATTATAAGAAGGGAATGTGGTTCAACCATGAATATATCATGATGAAGCCCGACAGCGAACTTGCCGAACTGTTCAAACCTGTGCTGAAGGAGCATGGGGTGGATGTTGCCGCTTTCAGTGACGCTTATTTGGCGAAGGTCGTTTCCTTGGTGAAGGGACGTGTCAACTTTGTGAAAGAGTTGTGGGATCAGAGCCGCTTCTTCTTCGTGGCTCCCGAACAATATGCCGAGAAGGATGTCAAGAAACGCTGGTCGGAAGATACTCCCCGCATTATGGGCGAATTGGTGGAGGTGCTTGCCGGTATTGAAGATTTCTCGTCCAAGCCTGCAGAAGATATCGTTATCGGCTGGATTACGGAGAAGGGCTACCACATGGGTAACGTGATGAATGCTTTCCGTCTGGCTGTGGTTGGAGAATGCAAAGGACCTCATATGTTCGATATCACCGAACTGATAGGTAAGGAAGAGACTATCGGCCGTATTCAGGCTGCAGTGAAGAGACTGGGATGATGTCCCGGTTTCTCTTCTGTCATTATTAAATAATATAATTTGTTATGCTTTACAATCTGGCGATTATCCTCTACGATTTCGTAATTCATCTGGCCGCCCCATTCAGTCGCAAACCTCGTAAGATGATGAAGGGACACTGGGTGGTGTATGAATTGTTACGCCAGCAGGTAGAGAAGGGCGAACGGTATATATGGTTTCATGCCGCTTCGTTGGGCGAGTTCGAACAAGGGCGTCCGCTGATAGAGAAAATCCGGTCGGTATATCCCGGCTATAAAATATTGCTGACTTTCTTTTCGCCTTCCGGCTATGAGGTACGGAAGAATTACCGGGGAGCGGATATCGTCTGTTATCTTCCGTTCGACAAACCGCGGAATGTGAAGAAGTTTCTTGATATCACAAACCCTTGCATGGCTTTCTTCATCAAGTATGAGTTTTGGAAAAACTACCTGGATGAACTTCATAAGCGCCGCATCCCGGTATATAGCGTGTCGTCTATTTTCCGTCGCGAACAGATATTTTTTAAGTGGTACGGTGGAACTTACCGGGGTGTTCTGAAGGATTTCGATCACTTGTTTGTGCAGAACGAGGCTTCGAAACGCTACTTGTCGAAGATTGGTATCAGCCGCGTGACGGTAGTTGGGGATACCCGTTTCGACCGGGTGCTGCAAATTCGCGAAGAAGCCAAGGACCTTCCGTTGGTGGAGAAGTTCAAGGGCGACAACACCTTTACGTTCGTTGCCGGAAGTTCATGGGGACCGGACGAAGATCTGTTCCTCGAATATTTCAACAACCATCCGGAAATGAAACTGATTATCGCCCCTCACGTGATAGATGAGAACCATCTGGTAGAGATAATCAGTAAGCTGAAACGCCCGTATGTGCGCTACACCCGTGCCGACGAGCGGAATGTGCTGAAAGCGGATTGCTTGATTATAGACTGTTTCGGGTTGCTTTCTTCCATTTATCGGTATGGGGAAATTGCTTATATCGGCGGTGGTTTTGGCGTGGGTATCCACAACACACTGGAAGCAGCCGTATATGGCATTCCTGTAATCTTCGGACCGAAGTATCAGAAGTTTATGGAGGCTGTGCAGCTGCTTGAAGCTAAAGGTGCTTACTCCATCAAGGATTACAGTGAACTGCAGACTTTATTGGACCGCTTCCGCTCGGACGAAGTTTTCTTGCGTGAGACCGGAATGAATGCCGGCTATTACGTGACGAGTAATGCCGGAGCGACAGAGAAGATTATGCACATGATTAACTTCTGAGCAGCTTCTACAAGGAGTAATAATACTCACCGCAATGAGAGTGTTTTCTCGTCGTGGTGAGAGTAAAAACTCATCGTTATGAGAAAATTTTCTCATCGCGATGAGTTTTTTTTCTCATAGCGTTGAGAATTGTTTGAGAATAATTGAAATATATACTACTTTTGTCCTCATCGAAAATGACAAAAGGACAATCGTATGAAAAAGCTCATAGACTTGGCGGCATATTTTCTTATACTATCGGTGTTTTATAGTTGCAACAGCGATGTGTTTGTTGACGATTTCCGATCTTCTGAAACCGAGGTGGCCTTGGATGGGAACGGGGATGTCGCAGTGATTCGGTTTGCTTCTTCCAACTGGGATTTGTTGCAGATTCACACTTACTATTCAACCCCATGTTCGTGTAAGGTTTATGATGCGGACGGTAAGTTGGTAGCGACAGAGCAATATCCGTATCTGGAGGGGTTGGGGAAGATTGTATGCAGTGATGGGCTGGTAGATTTCACTGTCGAACGTACTAATCCCAAGGAAGTGAAGATAACGGTAGATGAGAATGCCCGCGCTACTCATTATCGGTTTAATCTCATGGCAAGCAATGAGTATAAATCACAGGACATATCTGTTGATATCGCCCCGTCGGACAGGTATGTGTTTGATCATATCACCTACTCTTTGAACACGTATCTTTTTGACGATAAGACTGAGAGAGGAGCCGGTATTTACTGTCCTAACGGTTCAAATGAGGTGTCCTTTTCCTTTTTCATGTATCCTTATGATGGCATTTGCTCTTCTGCGATATTCAAGAGTGACATGCCTGAGGTTTTCCAACTTTTCGGGGAAGGCAACCTGACGGTAGAGATACCTGATTTGGTAGGTAACAGTCTGGTGATGAACGGCAAGCAGGCGCAATATATTTCAACCAAACAAGAATGGTCTTTCCCAAGTACGGAACGGAAAGAGATTGTTATCCCACCTTATACCAATCAGCGTATTGTTCCGGTGATAGATTACGGTTGGTTTGAAACCGCATACACCCTCTATGCCACTCATCCCAAGACCGGGAAGCAACGAATCATAACCGGTACGTTGGAAGGACAGGTGCCTGTAGATTATCATATAATACGTGAAACCCTCAGCAATGGCAATAATTAAGAATATGAAAACAGAACGATTGCTGTCTGCCGTTTGCCTGTTGGCGCTGTTGGCAGTTGGCGGAAAATCCGTGGCGCAGACAATCGGCGGGCAGACAACCGGTAAACAAACAATCGGCAAGCAGATGATCGGTCTTGATGTCCGTCCCGGTTATATTGCTCCGACAAATGGTTTCCTCACAGGAGATAACTTGCAGCAGAAACAGATTAAGCAATCACTTTCTCTGCATCTGAAATATGCTTTCCAGTTTGGCGAGGAATCTAAATTGGGCAGGATGTACCCTCATGCCTATCAGGGAGTCGGGGTTTCATACAGTACGTTTTACAGCCCTGACGAATTGGGAAGTCCGGTCACGGTATATGCTTTTCAAGGGGCGCCCATAGCCCGGCTTTCGTCTCGTCTGTCGTTCGACTATGAGTGGAACTTCGGTGCTTCTTTTGGCTGGAAGAAATATGATGAGCAATACAATCCGCAGAATGAGGTCATCGGCTCTAAGATTAATGCTTATATCAACTTGGGATTTCTTCTGAACTGGCAGTTCCATCCACAATGGAAACTGGCGGCGGGGGTAGACTTGACGCATTTCTCCAATGGAAACACTCATTATCCGAATGGAGGGCTTAATATTATCGGTGGGAGAGTGGGGCTTGTGCGCACCTTTGGCGCTGCGGATAATGCGGATAACGCATCCGGTGGGAGGACTCCCGAACGTCTGTTTGTAAAACCGCACGTCAGCTATGACTTACTGATATATGGGGCTACTCGCAAGAGGGGATTCGTGACGGACGATGTGTCTGCCTTAGTGCCCGGCTCGTTTGGTGTTGCAGGACTTAACTTTGCTCCGATGTATAACTTCAACAACTATTTCCGGGCGGGGCTTTCTGTGGATGCGCAGTATGACGAGAGTGCCAACATCAAGGATTACAAACTGGAAAACAGCCCTTCGGACGATATGAAGTTTCACCGTCCCCCTTTCCGCAAGCAATTTGCGGTGGGGCTTTCCTTTAGGGCGGAGTTGGTGATGCCTATTTTCTCCATCAATGCCGGGGTGGGGCAAAACCTGCTGTACAGCGGGGATGATACGAGAGGATTCTACCAGATTTTAGCTCTCAAAACCTACGTCACGCGTCATTTATTTCTGCATGTAGGATACCAGTTGAGCAAATTCAAAGATCCCAACAATCTGATGTTGGGAATAGGATATAGATTCCACGATAAAAGGTGAATAGACCGACCGGCTGTCTGTAAAACGAGTAGTGCACCTATTCCTCGCTTGGGATAGGTGCACTTAACACAAACAAAACAAACAATAAAACGACTTCCGAAGGGATGCGCCGTTTTATCAGGTATTCGCATATAGTGGGAAACATTATATGCTGGGGGCAAAGGCCCGCTCGGGTACTTCACAGTAGCCTTTTTCCAATAAGAATCTCACCTGTATGTATAGATATGTATGTCTATATATCCGTATAAATCACTGTTCCATTAAAAATCCTCTATGCCTCCAGTTCTGAATTGTTCAGGCGTATGCTCCATCCGTTCACTTTCATCAGCGGACGTATCCGTGGAATGCCTGTATCCGATGATTGGATAAAGAACAGGAGGACGTATGAATCCTGACGGTCGAGATATTCCTGGTCGCCCATGTCTCCTATATAGTTGTATATTTTGGATAACAGCAAATATTGGGTGAGAGGAAGACTCAGGATAGTCTCTCCGCTGGGGATATGCCTTATAGACAATGTTGTGTCGTCATCCCTCATGATGCGTAGCGTATTCAGTCTGGCATGAATGGCGGGAATCTCTCCGGATACTATGGAAACCTCCTGCCGGTATGGCAGGTAGCCTACTTGGGTGGTGCCGACCGGTATGTTGGTGTAATCCATCACACCGTTGGCAGATTCAAGTGTGAAGGCAAAGTCCTCCTGTCGCAAGGAGGCATTGTCTTCATCTTGGAGCATACACGAAAAGTAGTTCGTATTTTTCATCAGTCCGGCAGTGACGACCTGATACTCATCGCTCACTTCGACATTTTCAAGGTTACTATGAAATAATGCATCCAGTTTCCTGTCGGATTGTCCCATTTCATCACATATCAGTGATAGGTGGAGAGATTTCCGCTCCGTCTGTCCGGCTTTGAGATTCGGGAGCCGGAACAGACGGTCGGATGCCCCTCCCCAGATGAGCAGGTGGTAAGTTCCTTTGGGAAACGGTACTTTTATCATACAGTGGCCCTGATGTAGTGTGACACTGTCTACGTCCAGTCGGTCCACATACTTGTCATTCTTGTCGAAAGCAAGAATGGTGATGTCGCCTACCTGCGTGGACGCTGCATCCACGTTCAGGATATTGTAGGTGTACGATAGCTTCAGCCAGGTGCCCGAAGGACAGTCTGACAAATCATCATTCACCCAATCGCAAGACGAGCACAGCGTGATGACGCAGATGATATGTAGTAGAAATGAACGCATTTGGATTGATTTTAGTTCGGGTGGCCGGTACGGTTTACTCAAGTTCTACACCTTGGTCACGTACGGCCCATGGAAAAACATTGATATTAATGTTCAGTTCGGCTTTGTACTCATCCGGTTGGTCCGGTTTGATGTAAGGTTCGCCACTGCCGAGGCCTGCCACTTTATTGATAGACAGACGGTAGATGTTGTTACGTACGATACCGAATTCCATGACTCCCATCTCGGTAGACTGGTTATCTTCGTGCTTGATCCAATAGTTGTAGTAGCAGGTGTAGTTCTCTGCTTTCGGAAAGCGTTTGATGCTGTATTCGGCAAGTGTTTCCGAGTCTGAATTGTCGGTGATGCTTTCCGGCAGATCATTCAGAACCTGTTTACGGATCGCATCTACGCTGGTGTAGAAGTTAAAGTTGAAGTAGAACAGTTTGCCAGGCCAGTCAGACCGGTCGCTGATGTTATCACCGTTTTCGTCGAAAACACGGTCGGTGGCAATATCCATGCTGGCTCTGAACATCACTCCTGTGCTATATGCGTTCAATTGCGCATTGACAAACATACAGTTTTCCAGGCAGTAGATGTACGAGTTGTTGGCCATAGCTGCCCAATTGCCGTCGTTGTTGTCCAAGCTGACCAATGCCTGTGTGAAGAAGCCGTCGGCATTTGTGAAATCCTTGGCACCTTCTACTGTTTTGTTGAAGAAATAAGGGTCGATCACGTAGCCGTTGTTGTCGTTGACATCACCGAAGTTCTCATCGGTGTAGGAAGCCGGTTCTTGGAAATCGTTCAATACAGCCGTGTGGCGGAATGTGTAGAATCGGGTTGCTAAGTTCAGCATTCTGAAGTTGTTGAGCTTGATGGTACAATAAGTCTCGCCTGTCGGGTCTTTCAACGGGAAAGTCTCTTGCTGCTGTGTCAGTTCGACCTTGGCAACGACACGTTCGAGACCGATGGATACGGTGGTTACCTTGTCCGAATCAGTGGGTTTGCTCACCTCCACATTCAGGTTGGCTGCGCCACGGTTTGTCATGACAAATCCGCTTTCGGGTACACTTGGAATCTTGCCGGTGCTGTACGTGGTGGCATCAACTGCACTCAGAAAAGCATCCTGCGTACTGATATTGCCGGTGACAGCTTTGCCGTTGGCGATGGCAAAGATGTTGTAAGTGCCCGGATTGACCGTGATTTTGTCGGCAGTGTACAGAATCTTCTGACCGTCTCTTCCGCTTTCTTTGATGTTCTTCAGTTCCTGTTGGTCTTTAAAGGTTTTGGTCGTTGAGTCGAACAGATAGACTGTGAGGCTCTTCACTGCATATTCCTCTTTCGACCCCGTTTCCGTATTCCCCGATGATTCAACGCTTCGGTTGAGGGCTGTCGCATTCGGAATTTCGAGGATCAGGGCAAAGTTGCCGTTAGAATCCGTAGGAGTCTCTTCGGGAGAAGCTACGTCTGCATCATTGATGCAACTGTACTGTGTGAATGCTGCAAACAAGAGCAGCGACATTAATTGACTGATTCTTTTCATTTTACTGTGATTTTAGTTAAATAAATTATTTTAATTCCCCAATTTGTTTTAGGTTTTCTTCTGCTTGCGGCACTCCGGCCTTCTTGGCTTGTCGGAATAGTCTTTCTGCTTCCTCGTAATCACCCTGAAGAAAACGGATGACACCTTCTGCCAAAGTCTTTTCCGGCACGGGCGGAGCTTTCCTCAGGAAAACAGCGGCGGTGTTTGTGTCCTTTTGCGTCAAGGCTATGCAGGCAGCATTCAGATTGGCTGTCGGATCATCGGGAAACAGTTGCACGGCAGTCATAAAAATCCTGTTGTACATCTCGCTTCCTGGTGAGTGGGTGAGCGCAAGGCGGAACATCTCTTCCAGGCTAAGGTTGCGAGGATTCGTATCGAATATATTCTGTGATTCCTCCACTGTAAACGACCGTACGTAATATTCGACGGTATAGTCGGAGTGCCTGAGTAAAGTAAACCAGTGTTTCAATGCAAAACGGTAAAATGCCGGATGCTGTGCCTTGAGCATGCTCTCCTTGCGGTCGGGATGAAGGTCGCTCGTCACGATTTTCATCACCGTCTCCTTCTGCCTGAATACTGTGTCGCTAAGAAGTGCTTCAAACCCCTCCCAATCTTCGGCAGTGTATGAGGTGTGTATATATTTCTTGTCGAACGCATACAGCCGGGTCACATATTCTTTCAACGCCTGCGTGCGTTCGCGTGCCAATCGCTCGTTGATGCGTAGAGGACCGTCGGGCGATGCATAGCCGTGAATGCTGATGTGTGTGATGTTAACATTGCTGTCTCGCTTGATGGCATTGATCGTCTCGATGATTTTGCCCAGCTCTGCCGTATTATTGCTGTATGTCTCATTAATGACAGCCACATTGACGGGAAAGTCGATGAATGCGGAGCCTTTCTCCGACCTGATTTTAGACTTCTCGACTTGCGGTGTCAGAAACGCGAGTTGCGGTGCCGGCATGAATGGCGGATGCAGCCGGGCGATGCAGGTGAAATCTTCCGCACCGGGAATGCCGCAACCGCAACTTCTTTCCGTCAGCGAGAGCGCAGCCCGATTCATCCATTTCTCGAACGGGACGGATTGAAGATAATGCAGGGTCTGCTTTTCTCCGTTTTTCCTTTGCAGCGCCTGCACTCCTTTCTTTTTCTTGCCGGTTTCGCGCAGGAAAACGATGTGCTGCTTCCGGCTGTTGATATAGATGGGCGGCAGTTCCAGCCGGTGCTCCAAGC
>CAKUYM010000093.1 GCA_934716785.1 uncultured Bacteroides sp.
GACTATTGCGGCAATGTGATCTATGAAAATGGAATTCCCGTGAAGCTGCTGACAGAGGTGGGCTATGTCACACTTGATGATTCTAAGTATCATTATTTTATCCAGGACTATCAGGGCAATATCCGTGTCGTTGTTGATGAAGATGGAGTAGTGGAGGAAGTGAATGACTATTATCCTTTCGGTGGGTTGATGTCAAGCTCTGCAAATACAGTTCAGCCTTATAGGTATAACGGAAAGGAGTTGGATAGGAAAGGTGGATTGGATTGGTATGATTATGGAGCGAGGCATTACGATGCGGCGATAGGAAGATGGTGTGTAGTGGACCCATCAAGTGAAAAGTATTACAATTGGACCCCATATACGTATTGCAAGAACAATCCGATATTGAGGATTGATGCTGATGGTAAGGATGATAATATTGTAATCGTGCATGAAGGTATAACCGGACTTTCGAAGAAAGATTTGAATTTGTATGTAGCATCTATTGTGGATTGTATAGAATCTTGGAACTATCAAGCTGTTTTAGATCTAACCTGATTGCCTATAGCTACTGATCCCTTAATCCGTTTCTTCTATTAAAAGTCCTTAACAAAAGCCCGTTACATCACATTTTATTTGTTTCTTTGCACCAAATTTGGGTATAGTGTTGTCTTGCGGTTCGGGACAGCACTTAATTTTGTTTGAAATTAATGGAGAAACTCACTATAAATGCTTGTCCGGTGTGTGGCAGTACGCACTTGAAGCGCGTCATGACTTGTACGGATTTTTATGCTTCGGGCGAACAGTTTGAGCTGTATTCGTGTGAGGATTGCGGATTTACATTCACACAAGGAGTCCCCGTAGAAGCAGAGATAGGCAAGTATTATGAGACTCTCGACTATATATCCCACACGGATACGCGCAAGGGCGCGATGAATAAAATCTACCATTACGTACGTTCTTATATGCTACGGAGCAAGGCACGTCTCGTGGCGAGAGAAGCGCATCGCAAAACGGGGCGTTTGCTGGACATCGGTACGGGAACCGGTTATTTCGCACACACCATGGCGCGTCGCGGCTGGCAGGTGGAAGCAGTGGAGAAAAGCCCGCAGGCACGCGAATTTGCCAAAGAACATTTCGACTTGGAGGTGAAGCCCGAATCTGCCTTGAAGGAGTTTGCTTCCGGCAGTTTTGATGTAATCACCCTTTGGCACGTGATGGAGCACTTGGAGCACCTCGGCGAAACTTGGGAGATGCTTCGTGAATTGCTGACAGAAAAAGGCGTGCTGATTGTGGCAGTGCCCAACTGCTCTTCTTACGACGCAAAACGTTACGGTGAATACTGGGCGGCTTATGACGTCCCCCGCCATCTCTGGCATTTCACTCCGACCACCATACAGCAATTGGCTTCCCGCCACGGCTTCATTATGGCGGCACGCTATCCGATGCCGTTCGATGCCTTCTATGTATCTATGCTGAGCGAGAAGCATCGCGGCAATTCGAACAGCTTCCTGAAAGGAATGTACGTCGGCACATTGGCATGGTTCAATGCTTTGGGGCGGAAAGAACGGAGCAGTTCCATGATTTACGTATTCCGAAAAAAGAGATGATGTATGGGAAGTGAAAACAAACATAGGCCGGGTTCGGTTTTCGATATGCAGTTCATTACGTCGAGCATCAGTACGACGTTGGTGCTGTTGCTGTTGGGGCTGGTTGTCTTTTTTGTGCTTACGGCGCACAACCTTTCCGTGTATGTCCGCGAGAATATCAGTTTCTCCATTCTCATCAGCGACGACATGAAAGAGGCGGACATCCTGAAACTTCAGAAGAAGCTGAACAAGGAGTCCTTTGTGAAGGAGTCCGAATACATCTCCAAAAAACAAGCCCTGAAAGAGCAGACGGAAGCGATGGGTACCGACCCTGAAGAGTTCTTGGGATATAACCCTTTCACTGCCTCCATCGAGATAAAGCTGCATTCCGACTATGCCAACTCCGACAGTATCGCGAAGATAGAGAAGCTGATAAAGAAAAACTCCAATATACAGGATGTGCTTTACCGGAAAGAACTGATTGATGCCGTGAATGACAACATACGGAATATCAGCTTGGTGCTGCTCGCTTTGGCGGTGGTGCTCACTTTCATATCTTTTGCCTTGATAAACAATACGATAAGACTTGCCATCTATTCCAAACGATTCCTCATCCACACTATGAAGCTGGTGGGGGCGAGCTGGAGTTTCATACGGGGGCCGTTTCTGCGGAAGAACGTATGGAGCGGGGTGCTGGCAGCCACGATTGCAGATGCCATACTGATGGGGACTGCCTACTGGGCGGTGACGTATGAGCAGGAACTGCTGCAGGTCATCACCCCCGGAGTGATGCTGGTGGTATGTGTAAGCGTATTGTTGTTCGGGATTGTAATAACATGGTTGTGCGCTTATTTCTCCATGAACAAATATCTGAGAATGAAAGCGAATAGCCTATACTATATTTAATTCAAAAAAAGAAGAAATAAACTTATGTCTGACAAACGGAAATTTGCCTTTGATAAAGTGAACTTTATCTTGCTCGCAATAGGAATGGCGGTTGTAATTATCGGCTTCCTGTTGATGTCGGGACCCTCGTCGTCCGAAACGGTTTTTGAACCGGATATTTTCAGTGTACGCAGAATAAAGGTGGCGCCTGTCGTTTGCCTGTTTGGTTTTTTGTTCATGATATACGGTGTGTTGCGTAAGCCGAAAACACCGGAAGTACCTGAATTTAAAGAAGAATAAAAGAAAGTATGAGTTGGTTGGAAGCATTGATCCTTGGGCTTATCCAGGGGTTGACCGAGTACTTGCCGGTGAGCAGTAGCGGTCATTTGGCCATCGGGTCCGAGTTGTTCGGAGTAGAGGGTGAAGAGAATCTGGCATTCACGATTGTGGTGCATGTGGCCACAGTGTGCAGCACGCTGGTGATTCTATGGAAAGAGATAGATTGGATTTTCCGCGGGTTGTTCAAGTTTCAGATGAACGATGAGACGCGGTATGTCATCAATATCGTGATTTCAATGATACCGATTGGCATCGTGGGAGTGTTCTTTAAGGACTATGTGGAAACGGTTTTCGGCTCGGGCCTGCTGATTGTGGGCTGTATGCTGCTGCTCACTGCCGGTCTGCTGACTTTCTCTTATTACTATAAGCCGCGCCAGAAAGAGAAAATATCCATGAAGGATGCGTTCATCATCGGCATCGCACAGGCTTGTGCCGTCATGCCGGGACTGTCTCGTTCGGGCTCTACCATTGCCACGGGACTTCTGTTGGGTGACAACAAGGCCAAGTTGGCGCAATTCTCCTTCCTGATGGTCATACCGCCCATCTTGGGCGAAGCGTTGCTTGACGGGATAAAGATGATGAAAGGCGAAGATGTGGTAGGCGATATTCCTGCGCTGTCGCTGATTGTCGGCTTTTTGGCTGCTTTTGTGGCAGGCTGTCTGGCTTGCAAGTGGATGATTAACGTGGTGAAGAAAGGAAAGCTGATCTATTTCGCTATCTATTGCGCGATAGCAGGATTGGTAACGATTATATTGAGCTGATGAATTTTAAAAAAGGAGAAGTACTGTTTTTCAATAAACCGCTCGGCTGGACCTCATTCAAGGTGGTGGGCCACGCCCGCTATCATATTTGCCGGCGGATAGGGGTGAAGAAACTGAAAGTCGGTCATGCCGGCACGCTGGACCCTCTGGCAACGGGGGTGATGATTGTATGCACGGGCAAGGCAACGAAGAGAATAGAAGATTTTCAGTATCATACGAAGGAGTACGTCGCTACCCTCAGACTGGGAGCCACCACGCCGTCGTACGATTTGGAGCATGAGATAGACGCCACCTACCCCACCGGGCATATCACGCGTGAGTTGGTGGAAGAAGTATTGAAGCGTTTTATCGGCACGATAGAGCAGGTTCCGCCCGCTTTCTCCGCCTGCATGGTAGACGGGAAGCGCGCTTACGAACTGGCAAGGAAAGGCGAGGAAGTCGAACTAAAGGCAAAACAGCTTGTTATTGACGAGATTGAATTGTTAGAGTGTCGCCTGGACGATCCCGAACCGATGATACGGATACGTGTCGTGTGCAGCAAAGGGACATATATCCGTGCCTTGGCGCGCGATATCGGTGAGGCGCTTCACAGCGGAGCCCATCTGACGGGACTGGTGCGCACGCGTGTAGGCGACGTCCGGTTGGAGGACTGCATGGAGCCCGAACACTTTAAAGAGTGGATTGACAGGCAGGAGATTGAAAACGAGGAAGAAAATAATTAACGTAATAAAGAATAGGTATGAAATTATCACAATTCAAATTTAAGCTACCCGAGGATAAGATTGCTTTGCACCCTACGAAGTACAGGGATGAGTCTCGTTTGATGGTATTGCACCGTAATACCGGTAAGATTGAGCACAGGATGTTTAAGGAAGTTTTGGACTACTTTGACGACAAGGATGTGTTTATATTCAACGATACGAAGGTATTCCCCGCGCGTTTGTACGGCAACAAGGAGAAAACGGGTGCTCGTATCGAAGTATTCTTGTTGCGTGAGTTGAATGAGGAACTTCGTCTATGGGACGTATTGGTTGACCCCGCACGTAAGATCCGTATCGGTAACAAACTCTACTTCGGTCCGGACGATTCAATGGTGGCCGAGGTTATCGATAATACTACATCCCGCGGACGTACGCTCCGTTTCCTTTATGACGGACCTCATGATGAGTTTAAAAAGGCTTTGTATGAATTGGGCGAGACTCCTCTTCCCCACTCCATCATCAATCGCCCCGTAGAGCCGGAAGATGCAGAGCGCTTTCAGTCTATCTTCGCCAAGAACGAAGGTGCGGTGACGGCTCCTACTGCCAGCTTGCACTTCAGTCGTGAGTTGATGAAGCGTCTCGAAATCAAAGGTATCGACTTTGCATATATCACGCTGCATGCAGGCTTGGGCAACTTCCGCGACATCGATGTAGAAGATTTGACGAAGCATAAGATGGATTCGGAACAGATGTTCGTGAACGAAGAAGCGGTGAGAATCGTTAACCGTGCAAAAGATGCCGGCAAGAACGTGTGTGCGGTAGGTACGACAGTGATGAGGGCTATCGAAAGCGCAGTAAGCACTGACGGACACCTGAAGGAATTTGAAGGATGGACGAATAAGTTTATCTTCCCGCCGTATGAGTTTACCGTAGCCAACTCGATGATTTCCAATTTCCACATGCCGCTCTCTACGCTGCTGATGATTGTGGCTGCTTTCGGCGGTTATGAGCAGGTGATGGACGCTTATCATGTAGCATTGAAGGAAGGCTACCGTTTCGGTACATACGGAGATGCAATGCTGATTCTGGATAAATAATGGCAAAAGTATATGTAGGGCTCGGCACAAACCTTGGAGACAAGGAGCAGAATCTCCGGGATGCCGTGCAAAAGATAGAAGAGCAGATAGGGAAAGTCGTTTCCCTGTCTGCTTTTTATGTTACCGCTCCTTGGGGCTTTGTGTCCGCGAATAGTTTTCTCAATGCGGCAGCCTGCGTGGAGACGGATTTGTCTCCTTTGGATGTGTTGCAAGAAACGCAGTCGATTGAACGTGAATTGGGGCGTACGAAGAAATCGGTCGATGGCATGTATAGCGACCGTCTGATTGATATCGACCTGTTGCTTTATGAGGACTTGGTGCTTTCCGTCACCTCTCCGTCGGGTGCGGAGCTGAATCTCCCACACCCCTTGATGACGGAACGCGACTTCGTGATGAAGCCGTTGGCTGAGATTGCGCCGGACTTGGTGCACCCCGTATTGGGGAAGACGATGCGCGAACTTATTTCTTCTTCCTGTCAACGATAAATCTCGGCAAGTAGGCGAGACAGCCTATCAGTATGGCATACAGCAGCTCGATGTCCTTGAACTCGCGGTTGATGAAATGACAGACGATGGCATAAATGGCAATCGTGAATCCTACATAGAGCGCCAGCACAAAGAGCGTTCTTACTTTCTTATTTAGAATCATTTTAAATCTATTTAATGTGTTAAATATGGCTCAAAGATACTCATAATCTCCGAAATCTCTTTATCTTTGTCCCCCGAAATGAAAGTGTGGACAGATTTGAGTAGCTTGCAACCACGGAAAAAAATGCTAAAACACGTTTTACCGACGCTTTGCGGTTTACTCTTGCAGCACTCACCTCTCCCCCGTCTCTCATTCTTAATTCTTATTTTTTAATTCTTAATTTAAAAAAGATGGGATACTTATTTACATCCGAATCGGTGTCAGAAGGACACCCCGACAAGGTAGCCGATCAAATATCGGATGCCGTGCTTGACAAACTGTTGGCTTACGACCCCAGTTCTAAAGTAGCTTGCGAAACACTAGTGACTACCGGACAAGTAGTCTTAGCGGGTGAAGTGAAAACAAAAGCGTACGTTGACCTCCAGCTCATCGCACGCGAAGTGATTAAGAAAATCGGCTATACCAAAGGAGAGTACATGTTCGAGAGCAACTCTTGCGGTGTATTGTCTGCCATTCATGAGCAAAGCCCCGATATCAACCGTGGTGTAGAGCGTCAGGACCCGATGGAACAGGGTGCGGGCGACCAAGGTATGATGTTCGGCTATGCAACGAATGAAACGGAAAACTACATGCCGCTTTCTCTTGATCTGGCGCACCGCATTCTGCAAGTGCTGGCCGATATCCGTCGTGAAGGCAAGGTGATGACATACCTCCGCCCTGATGCCAAAAGCCAGGTTACTATCGAATATGATGACAACGGAACTCCTGTACGTATCGATACAATCGTTGTTTCTACTCAACATGATGACTTTATCCGTCCGGAGGATGACTCGCAGGCTGCCCAGTTGAAGGCCGATGAGGAGATGTTGGCTATCATCCGCCGTGATGTGATTGAGATTTTGATGCCTCGTGTGATTGCCTCTATTCATCATGACAAGGTATTGGCGCTGTTCAACGACAAGATCGTTTATCATGTCAATCCTACCGGAAAGTTCGTTATCGGTGGTCCTCACGGAGATACCGGACTGACAGGCCGTAAGATTATCGTTGACACTTACGGTGGCAAGGGTGCTCACGGTGGCGGTGCTTTCTCCGGAAAAGATCCGAGCAAGGTAGACCGTAGCGCTGCTTATGCGGCACGTCATATCGCCAAGAATATGGTAGCTGCCGGTGTGGCAGACGAGATGCTCGTGCAGGTAAGTTATGCTATCGGTGTGGCTCGTCCGATCAATATCTTCGTTGATACTTACGGCCGTTCTCATGTGAACATGACCGACGGCGAGATTGCCCGTGTCATTGACCAACTGTTCGATCTTCGCCCGAAGGCTATCGAGGAACGTTTGAAACTGCGTAATCCGATTTATCAGGAGACTGCCGCTTATGGCCACATGGGACGTGAGCCGCAGGTGGTTACGAAGAAGTTCACCTCTCGATATGAGGGTGACAAAACGGTAGAGGTTGAGCTCTTTACATGGGAAAAGCTCGACTATGTCGATAAGATCAAAGCTGCTTTCGGACTGTAATCGATAGTATAGCACACACGCTTTTATAAAAGATAGAAAGCCACTTTTTACGAACTGCCTATAATCGGGCGATAGTCGTAAAGAGTGGCTTCTTTAACACAAATATCCGTTACTGCCAGATGGTTTGGACAAATACTATATTTGATTAGAATTCCCCGAAAACCAATCTTCCCCTTTATTATTTTTTGTATTTTTGCACGAGTAATCGTAATCCTATTTATAAAGAATAATGAACCAGATAAATTCCGTATGCGTATATAGCGCTTCCAGCACCAAGATAGCTCCCGTCTACCTTGAAACAGCCGAAGAACTCGGTCGCTTGCTTGCCGAACACCGTATCCATCTGATAAATGGAGCCGGAAGTATCGGCTTGATGCGGGCTGTGGCAGATGCGCTATTGCAGAATGGCGGTGAAGTGACCGGAGTAATCCCGCATTTTATGGTAGAGCAGAACTGGCATCATACGGGATTGACGGAACTGATAGAAGTGGAGTCCATGCACGAACGCAAGCAGAAGATGGCAGATCTAAGCGATGGTGTCATTGCTCTGCCGGGTGGGTGCGGCACACTTGAGGAACTGCTTGAGATTATTACCTGGAAGCAATTGGGATTATACCTTAACCCTATCGTTATTCTCAATGTGAACGGATTCTTTGACCCGCTGTTGGAAATGCTTGAAAAAGCCATAGAAGAGAATTTTATGCGTCGGGAGCATGGAGATATATGGAAAGTGGCCCGAACGCCTGAGGAGGCCGTAAAATTGCTTTATGAGACCCCGGTATGGGATGTTTCCATACGTAAATTTGCAGCTATATGATAGCGGATACACTAAATGCTCAACGCACAGATACCCTGTTGCTGTTCCGGCAGGGGCAGTCTGCTTTGTCAAAGGTCGGCAGTGACAGTCTGCAACAGGCTACTGTCCATACCGAGCAAGAGGTCGGTCATACGATGCAACAGACCGATTCTGGCTTTGAGGGAACCCCTATCCCCTATTCTCCCCGCACGGATGATGCGATCTCGCTGACATTGTTGGCTTGTTTCTTCCTTTCATCCATCGCTTTGTCGCGCGGAAAGAAATTCCTCTCCCAGCAGGTGAAAGACTTCGTGCTGCATCGCGAACGGGCGAGCATATTTGATAGCTCCACAGCGGCGGACGTGCGCTATCTTCTTGTACTCATATTGCAAACTTGCGTCCTGTCGGGAATTACCTTTTTCAATTATTTTCATGACACCTGCCCGGCTTTGGTGAGCCATGTATCCCCTCTCCTTTTGCAGGGAATTTACGTGGGATTCTGCTTGGCTTATTTCTTACTAAAGTGGTTGGCTTATATGTTTTTTGGTTGGGTATTTTTTGACAAAAATAGGACAAATATATGGCTGGAATCTTATTCGGCGCTCATATATTACGTCGGATTTGCTCTTTTTCCATTTGTGCTTTTTCTCGTTTATTTCGATTTGAGCCTTACCAATCTGATAATAATTGGCTTCATTATTCTAATTTTCGCTAAAATATTGATGTTTTATAAGTGGGTAAAGCTTTTTTTTCATCAATTTAGCGAGCTTTTCTTTTTAATTGTGTACTTTTGCGCTCTGGAAATAATACCTTGCTTGTTGCTTTATCAGGGTATGATTCGAATAAACAATATTTTGCTAATAAAATTTTAGGACGTTGAAAATTAAAAAAGTACTAGTGTCGCAGCCTAAACCTGCGTCAGAGAAATCTCCCTATTACGACATAGCAGAGAAGTATGGCGTAAAAATAGATTTTCGACCGTTTATCAAGGTTGAGAGTCTTTCGGCGAAAGAATTCCGGCAACAGAAAATTTCAATTCTTGACCATACTGCCGTTATATTCACTTCACGCCACGCTATTGATCACTTTTTCAATCTATGTACCGAGCTGCGTGTAGCGATTCCAGAGACTATGAAGTACTTCTGCGTGACGGAAGCGGTTGCATTATACATACAAAAGTATGTACAATACCGCAAACGTAAAATCTTCTTCGGAGCTACAGGTAAAATTGAGGACCTCATCCCTTCCATCGTGAAGCATAAGACAGAGAAATATCTCGTGCCGATGTCAGACGTACATAATGATGATGTGAAGAATCTGCTTGATAAAAACGGCATTCAACATACGGAAGCCGTGATGTACCGCACAGTGAGCAATGACTTCACTCCGGAGGAAAAGTTTGATTATGATATGTTGGTGTTCTTCAGTCCGGCCGGAGTGACTTCTTTAAAGAAGAACTTCCCCGACTTCAACCAGAAAGAGATTAAGATCGGAACTTTCGGCTCTACCACCGCACAAGCCGTGCGTGACGCCGGGCTTCGTCTGGATCTTGAAGCTCCTACAGTGCAGGCTCCGTCGATGACGGCTGCGCTTGATATGTTTATCAAGGAAAATAATAAATAAACAAAGTGGGTATATATACTTTGTGCAAGGCCGAAAGGCTGAATAGTAAAATACGGATCGGAAAGATGTTTGAGGGCGGCGCATCGAAGTCGTTTTCCATCTTTCCGATGCGTGTTGTATATATGCCTGTCGAAGAAGGGGAGGCTCCGGCTTCCATACTTGTCAGCGTATCGAAAAGACGCTTCAAACGGGCGGTAAAGCGCAATCGGGTGAAACGCCAGATACGTGAGGCCTACCGAAAAAACAAGGAACTGCTGACCGATGGGCTGCAACAGCGCGGACAGCATCTTGCCGTTGCCTTTATCTATCTGTCGGACGAGCTTGTGACGACTGCCGAACTGGAAGCGAAGATGAAAATCGCACTTTCGCGTATCTCCGAAAAACTGTCCTCATGAAATCCGGTGTCTTCAGAATATTCTCCTACCTGTTACTTATCCCCATTTACTTTTACCGGATTTGTATTTCTCCGCTGACGCCTCCTTCATGCCGGTTTACACCTACCTGCTCGGCTTATGCGATTGAGGCTATAAAGAAGCACGGACCGCTGAAAGGGCTTTACCTTGCCGTGCGGCGCATCCTGCGATGCCATCCTTGGGGCGGTTCCGGTTATGATCCTGTGCCTTAATAAAAACTATATATGAAACAAGAGACAAACAGTACAAGTGCTATTTTGGATATCCATGCCCATAAGTGGGAGGTAGGCTCCGAGGGAAAATCTATCATCAATTATCGGATATTGAGTGACACGCCTTTTCAGGAAGACCGTTATTATTCTATCGGCATACATCCTTGGGAGTTGACGGCTGCCAATTACGACCTCTTGCTTGATTTTATGCTTGACCGGCTTCCTTCCCGGCAGGTTGTGGCTATCGGAGAGGCCGGACTGGACCGGTTGGTAGAGACTTCGATGGCGATTCAACAGCTGGCATTCGTAATGCAGGTACAGTTGTCTGAAACGTATGGTTTGCCATTGATTATTCACTGTGTAAAAGCGGCGGACCAACTGCTGGCTGTGAAAAAGCAGTTGAAGCCCAGGCAGCCTTGGATATGGCACGGCTTTCGGGGAAAGCCCGAACAGGCGGCGCAACTATTGAAGCACGGCTTCTATCTCTCTTTGGGAGAACGCTATCCGGACGAAACGATGAAACTGATTCCCGACGATCGTTTATTCTTGGAGACGGACGAAAGTTCGCTTACTATCGAGGATATTTTGCAGCGGGCAGCCGGAGTGCGTGGAGTAGGAGTGGAGGTGCTGCGTGATACAGTTCGCGGAAATATTCAAAATGTCTTTTTTAAGTCGTAAGAGTTGTATCTTCCGAGAAAGTGTCGTACTTTTGCCGCATACAGGATTGAAATACAATAAAAAACTAATAATTAAAGAGTAATACGATGAATTTTGTAGAAGAATTGAGATGGCGTGGCATGTTGCAAGACATCATGCCGGGAACGGAAGAGCTGTTAAGCAAAGAGCAGGTGACTGCCTATTTGGGTATCGACCCGACTGCCGATTCGCTACACATTGGCCATCTTTGCGGAGTGATGATCCTTCGTCATTTCCAACGCTGCGGACATAAACCGTTGGCGCTGATCGGTGGTGCTACAGGTATGATCGGTGACCCCTCCGGCAAGTCGGCAGAACGCAACCTGCTGGATGAGGAAACACTGCGCCACAATCAGGCATGCATTAAAAAGCAGCTTGCCAAGTTTCTTGATTTCGAGTCGGATGTGCCCAACTGTGCCGAGTTGGTGAACAACTACGACTGGATGAAGGACTTTACTTTCCTTGATTTCGCCCGTGAAGTAGGAAAGCACATCACTGTGAACTATATGATGGCAAAAGACTCTGTGAAACGCCGTCTGAATGGTGAAGCGCGTGACGGGTTGTCATTTACCGAGTTTACTTACCAGTTGCTTCAGGGATATGATTTTCTTCACTTATATGAAACAAAAGGCTGTAAGCTCCAGATGGGCGGTTCAGACCAATGGGGAAATATTACTACCGGTGCCGAATTGATCCGTCGTACCAATGGGGGAGAGGTCTTTGCGCTGACTTGCCCGCTGATTACGAAGGCTGACGGCGGTAAGTTCGGTAAGACTGAATCGGGAAATATCTGGTTGGATCCACGCTATACTTCTCCGTATAAATTCTATCAGTTCTGGCTGAATGTAAGCGATGCCGATGCCGAACGTTATATCAAGATATTCACTTCCATCGAGAAAGAAGAGATTGAAGCGTTGATTGCCGAACATCAGGCTGCTCCCCACTTGCGTATCCTTCAGAAACGCCTTGCCAAGGAAGTGACCGTAATGGTTCATTCGGAAGAAGATTACAATGCAGCGGTAGATGCATCAAACATTTTGTTTGGCAATGCCACTTCCGATGCTTTGCGCAAATTGGATGAAGATACCTTATTGGCGGTATTCGAAGGAGTGCCTCAGTTTGAGATTTCCCGCGATGCATTGGCGGAGGGAGTGAAGGCAGTTGACTTATTCGTCGATAATGCGGCCGTATTCGCTTCAAAAGGTGAAATGCGTAAGTTGGTTCAGGGCGGCGGCGTTTCGTTGAATAAAGAGAAATTAAAGGCCTTTGATCAAGCTATTACGACTGCCGACCTGCTCGACGAAAAGTATTTGCTCGTTCAGCGCGGTAAGAAGAACTATTATTTGCTGATTGCGAAGTGATAATTCACAATTAGTAGGTTGCAAAGTAAAAAAATGAATGAAATATTTGGAGGTTTGCTTGCAAACCTCTATCTTTGCACCGCTTTTTAACAGAAAGCACATATGTTTGGACTATGGTGTAATGGTAGCACAACAGGTTTTGGTTCTGTTTGTCCAAGTTCGAATCTTGGTAGTCCAACGAAAAAAGTCTCAAAAGAACATTTCTTTTGAGACTTTCTTCGTTTTTGAGTCATATGTAGGCTCAGTTTGAAAACGGGTCACTTTTTTATTCTTTGGGATTTTCCTTAGAGTCAGGTTATATAGTCACCTGTTCTTCTTTGATGATAGAGAGTCCCAATGTACTTTCTATGGCTCAGTTTGAAAACTTGGGGGAATTAGTTAAAATGGTTATCTTTGCCGCATGAAACAGAAACGCTCTAAAACCATAACTCCTGTAGAGATGTTGAGTTTATTCCTTCCTTCAGGCATGCTTGATTATTTTGACCTGACAAAC
>CAKUYM010000094.1 GCA_934716785.1 uncultured Bacteroides sp.
ATTAATACCTGACAATGCTTTTACTACAACCATACATTTGCTATAACCATACTTCTATTAGCTATAATGATATCCGGATTAGCTATAATGATATTGTTTTAGCTCAAGGGATATTTTGAAAACCAAGGTGAAAGCGAAAACAACGGGGTTCACCTTATTTCACCCCTCCCCTTCACCCGCTATTGCCTTATTCATCGGCATTTCGAGAGTAGGTGAAACCGGTGAAGGGCACAAAGTCATAGTATCTGTAATTTAAGGCATTTCCAACAAAATCTTCATTTTATTTGTTGAATAAAGAATAAAGTGTAAATTTGTAGCAAGATGCCAATTAAACTAACAACATATTATAAGGGAAAGGATATTCCCGATTTACCGGGGAAAAACACATTTCATTCCAAAGAGTTGTTTCAGATTTATGAAGCGACTCCGGGATATACACCTTTATTAATAATAGCGACAGAGAATGGCAAACCGGTGGCACGTTTGCTCGCCGCCATCCGCAAGGCAAAGAAATGGCTTCCTTCCTCCTTGGGTAAGCACTGCATGGTGTACAACGAAGGGGAAATTCTGGACGAAACGCTTTCTACCGACAAGGAAAAGACAGAAGAGATATTCGGAGAAATGCTTGAGCACCTCACCCAAGAAGCATCACGTACCTGTTTTCTTATTGAGTTCCGAAACCTGAACAATCCCATGTTCGGCTATAAGTGCTTCCGGGACAATGATTATTTTCCGGTCAACTGGTTGCGGGTGCGCAACTCACTGCACAGCATAAAAAAAGCAGAAGACCGGTTCAGCCCGTCACGCATCCGCCAGATAAAGAAAGGACTCAATAACGGAGCGGTAGTAGAAGAAGCGCATACCGCGGAAGAGATACATAATTTTTCACGGATGCTGCACAATATATATTCTTCCCGCATACGCAGATACTTCCCTGACAAAGATTTCTTCCGGCATATGAACAGTGTGCTGATTAAAGGGAAACAAGCCAAAATATTCATCGTAAAGTATAAGGAAAAGATCATCGGCGGCTCTCTTTGCATCTATTCCGGCGACTGCGCTTATCTCTGGTTCTCCGGCGGGATGCGTAAGACCTATGCGATGCAGTATCCGGGAGTGCTCGCCGTATGGAAAGCGTTGGAAGACGCTCACGAGCGGGGATTCCAGCATCTGGAGTTTATGGACGTAGGACTCCCGTTCCGCAAGCACGGTTACCGTGATTTTGTACTTCGCTTTGGCGGCAAACAGAGTAGCACGCGCCGTTGGTTTCACGTCAGTTGGCCTTGGCTGAATAAACTTTTAGTTAAGTTTTATGTCTGAATATAATCTTTTCATGCCCAAATGCAATCTCAAGATTGCAAAACACCTTTCAGTATCCCTACTCCACCATTTATTATGTTTCATGCCCCAACAATTAAATGCAGAAATATTTCTTTATTAGGCAAGAAATGACTTTCTTTGTGCTGTTTTATATCATATAAGCATCGATTTAAAACTTAATAAAAAAAGTATAGTTATGAAGATTTCACACATTGAGCATCTGGGCATTGCTGTAAAAAGCATTGAAGAGGCCCTTCCTTACTACGAAAATGTATTAGGTCTGAAGTGTTACAACATTGAAACAGTAGAAGATCAGAAAGTAAGAACCGCTTTCTTGAAAGTGGGAGAAACAAAGATCGAGCTGCTGGAACCTACTTGCCCGGAAAGCACCATTGCGAAATTCATTGAAAATAAAGGCGCAGGTGTTCACCACGTTGCATTCGCCATAGAAGATGGCGTAGCCAATGCTCTGGCTGAAGCAGAAAGCAAAGAAATCCGCCTCATCGACAAAGCTCCGCGTAAAGGTGCAGAGGGTCTGAATATCGCTTTCCTTCACCCGAAGTCAACTTTAGGTGTGTTGACTGAACTCTGCGAACATTAATCATAAACTCTAAAACCAACAAGAACTCATGAGTAACCAACTTGAAAAAATTAAAGAGCTTATCGAACGTCGTTCCGCAGCACGTCTCGGAGGCGGTGAGAAAGCAATCGCGAAACAGCATGAAAAAGGGAAATATACAGCCCGTGAACGCTTGGCTATGCTGCTGGACGAAGGAAGTTTCGAAGAAATGGACATGTTCGTCGAGCACAGATGTACCAACTTCGGCATGGAGAAAAAACACTATCCGGGGGATGGCGTAGTGACCGGTTGCGGTACTATCGAAGGGCGTCTGGTATATGTCTTCGCACAGGATTTTACAGTTTCTGCCGGTTCATTGTCGGAAACGATGTCACTGAAGATTTGCAAAATCATGGATCAGGCCATGAAGATGGGTGCTCCCTGCATCGGCCTCAACGATTCGGGTGGCGCACGTATCCAGGAAGGTATCAACTCACTGGCCGGTTTCGCCGAAATCTTCCAACGCAACATCCTTGCTTCCGGTGTTATTCCGCAGATTTCAGGAATTTTCGGCCCTTGTGCCGGTGGTGCCGTTTACTCTCCCGCCCTGACAGACTTCACGCTGATGATGGAAGGCACTTCTTACATGTTCCTCACCGGACCGAAAGTGGTGAAGACAGTAACGGGTGAGGATGTGAGCCAGGAGAATCTCGGTGGCGCAAGTGTGCACTCCACCAAATCAGGTGTCACTCATTTCACCGCTCAAACAGAAGAAGAGGGACTGGCGCTTATCCGCAGACTGTTGAGTTATATTCCTCAAAACAACCTTGAAGAGGCTCCATACGTAGATTGCACAGACCCGATCGACCGCTTGGAAGATTCTCTGAATGATATCATCCCCGACAGCCCAACTAAGCCGTACGATATGTACGAAGTGATCGGTGCTATCGTAGACAACGGTGAATTCCTGGAAGTCCAGAAAGACTATGCCAAGAATATCATCATCGGTTTCGCACGCTTCAACGGACAATCCGTAGGTATCGTTGCCAACCAACCGAAATATCTGGCAGGTGTGCTCGACAGCAACGCATCCCGCAAGGGCGCACGCTTCGTCCGTTTCTGCGATGCATTCAATATTCCTATCGTATCGTTGGTAGATGTGCCGGGATTCCTTCCGGGAACAGGTCAGGAATACAATGGCGTTATCCTGCACGGAGCCAAACTGTTGTATGCCTACGGTGAGGCTACCGTACCTAAAGTGACTATCACATTGCGTAAGTCTTACGGCGGTTCGCACATCGTGATGAGTTGTAAGCAGCTCCGCGGTGACATGAACTATGCATGGCCTACTGCCGAAATCGCTGTGATGGGTGGTGCAGGAGCAGTAGAGGTGTTATATGCACGCGAAGCCAAGGAGCACGAAAATCCGGCTCAGTTCCTTGCCGAGAAAGAAGCGGAATACACGAGATTGTTCGCCAACCCTTACAATGCAGCCAAATACGGTTATATTGACGACGTGATCGAACCTCGCAACACACGTTTCCGCGTTATCCGCGCTTTGCAGCAATTGCAGACCAAGAAGCTGACCAACCCTGCCAAGAAGCATGGAAATATTCCGTTGTAATCCAAGTTTTCACATTAAAACAAGAACGATTATGAATAAAACCCAAATCGGAATATTTCTTTCTTTGCTGATGCTGATCGGACTGACTTCGTGTGGAGAACAAAAGTCGAACAGCAAGCTGGTGCTGAATGAAATCCTGATAGATAACCAAACTAATTTTCAGGATGATTACGGATTGCAAAGCGCATGGATTGAAATATTCAATAAATCATACGGTAGCGCCGATTTGGCAGCCTGCCTGCTGAAGGTAAGCAGCCAGCCGGGCGATACAGTGACTTACTTTATCCCGAAAGGTGATATACTCACGGTAGTTAAACCACGCCAACATGCCTTATTCTGGGCAGACGGACAACCGAACCGTGGTACTTTCCATACCAATTTCAAACTGAATCCCGCGACATCCAACTGGATAGGATTGTTTGACTCAGGCAAGAACCTGATGGATCAGATTGTAGTGCCGGCAGGTGTCTTGGGAACCGACCAATCTTACGCCCGCATAAGTGACGGCTCGGCAGAGTGGGAAGTAAAAGGCGGGAGCACTGACAAATACGTAACTCCAAGCACCAATAACCTTACTCTTGACAGCAATGCCAAGATGGAAAAGTTTGAGGAGCACGACCCGGTAGGAATCGGTATGGCTATTTCCGCCATGAGTGTAGTGTTCTGCGGATTGATTCTGTTATTCATCGCTTTCAAGGTTGTAGGCAAAACTGCCGTAAACCTGAGCAAGCGTAATACGATGAAGTCTAAAGGCATCGACAAGCACGAGGCAAAAGAATTGACCCAAGCTCCGGGAGAAATCTACGCCGCCATTTCCATGGCATTGCACGAAATGCAGGACGAGGTACATGACGTAGAAGAGACTGTACTGACTATCACCCCCGTGAAACGCAGCTACTCACCATGGAGTTCGAAAATTTATACTTTACGTGAAACTCCTCCCAAAAAGTAAGTCACCCTATAAAAAGTAAAAACGATGAAAGAATATAAATATAAAATCAACGGTAACTTATATAAAGTAACCATCGGAGATATTGAAGACAATATCGCTCATGTAGAAGTGAACGGCACACATTATAAAGTGGAAATGGAGAAAAAGCCCAAAGCGACAGCTCCCAAACCGGTAGTAGTACGCCCTATGCCTAACTCGCCTGCCGCTCCTACCCAAGTTATAAAACCCGCTGCGGCATCCGGCGGCAAGTCCGGAGTAAAATCTCCACTGCCGGGCGTTATCCTCGACATCAAAGTGAACGTAGGTGATACTGTAAAGAAAGGACAGACCATCATTATATTGGAAGCCATGAAGATGGAAAACAACATCAATGCGGACAAAGACGGCAAAGTTACTGCCATCAATGTCAATAAGGGGGATTCTGTTCTGGAAGGTAATGACCTTGTAATTATTGAATAATATGGGAGATTTTATAAACTTTTTAGGAAACAACCTTGCCGACTTCTGGACCTACACAGGTTTCGCGAATGCTACTACGGGACATGTGATTATGATTCTCGTAGGCTTGGCATTCATCTATCTGGCTATAGCCAAGGAATTCGAACCGATGTTGCTAATCCCCATCGGATTCGGTATATTGGTCGGTAACATACCTTTCAACATGGATGCCGGACTGAAAGTCGGCATTTATGAAGAAGGCTCTGTATTGAATATTTTGTATCAGGGAGTAACTTCCGGATGGTATCCGCCGCTCATCTTCTTGGGTATCGGTGCCATGACGGACTTCTCGGCACTTATCTCCAACCCGAAGTTGATGCTGATCGGTGCGGCTGCACAGTTTGGTATCTTCGGTGCATACATGATCGCATTGGAGATAGGCTTCGACCCCATGCAAGCCGGTGCAATCGGTATTATCGGTGGTGCAGACGGCCCGACGGCCATCTTCCTTTCCTCCAAGTTAGCACCCAACCTGATGGGAGCCATCGCGGTGTCCGCCTATTCCTACATGGCACTGGTTCCGGTGATACAGCCGCCCATCATGCGTCTGCTCACCACGAAACACGAACGTGTCATCCGCATGAAACCGCCGCGTGCCGTTTCTCATACGGAAAAGGTAATTTTCCCGATTATCGGTCTGTTGCTGACTTGCTTCTTGGTTCCTTCCGGTCTGCCATTGCTTGGTATGTTGTTCTTTGGAAACTTACTGAAAGAAAGTGGCGTTACCCGTCGTCTCGCCAATACGGCAAGCGGTCCGTTGATTGACACGATTACTATCCTGTTGGGGTTGACAGTAGGTGCTTCTACTCAAGCATCCGAATTTCTGACTTTCGATTCAGTCAAGATTTTTGCCCTCGGTGCGTTGTCGTTCATTATTGCAACGGCATCCGGTGTGCTCTTCGTGAAGATATTCAACCTCTTCCTGAAGAAAGGCAATAAGATCAATCCATTGATCGGTAATGCAGGTGTATCCGCCGTTCCCGACTCGGCACGTATCTCACAAGTCATCGGTTTGGAATACGACCCGACCAACTATCTGTTGATGCATGCCATGGGTCCGAACGTTGCAGGTGTAATCGGTTCGGCTGTCGCTGCCGGTATCCTGTTGGGATTCTTGATGTAAAAACAACTTTACTTTATAAAAGAACGCTTCTTTCTTTTCGAAAGGAGCGTTTTTTAAAACAATACTTATGAAACGAACAATTTTACTGCTCTTACTCTGCTCTACAACTCTGTTGATGGCACAAGACCACATCCAAGAAGCAATGGCAAACTATGATTACGAGACAGCACTCTCTCTTATCGCGGCAAAGAAACCGACCGCTCCCCTACTCCTGCAAAAAGGAAAAACCTTGCGAGGACTGGGGCTCAACTCAGAAGCACTCTCCACCTATCAGGAGATCATCGCCACTGACAGCACAAACAGTCGCGCATTTATTGAAGCTGCCGAATGTTGCCGCATGCTTGCCAAAAGCAATCAGGCATTGAAGTATTATGAACGGGCACTCGACCTCACCCCTGAAAACAAATATGTACGCCTCCAGTATATCAACCTGCTCTTATCCCTTCAAAAGTTCAGGGAAGCATTAGGCGAAAGCAGTCTGATGACAGAGAAAGACAGTTCCGCTATTGCCCTGCATTTGCAGGCACAAAGTTTTGAGGGGATGGGCGAATTGCTTCCCGCAGCCGGATGCTATTACAACATTCAAGAGAAATACCCCGCTGACTATCTTGCCGCAGCTAAATTAGGCGCCATAAATATAGCGGGCTCCTACTTCGACGAAGCCATCGAAGCCACAGAAAAATACAGGCAGACAGATACCACCAATATTGCGGTCAACCGCCAAAACGCATTAGCCTATTGTCTGAAACAAGACTACCCGACCGCCATCCGCCGATACGAATATCTGGTGAATCAAGGAGACAGTTCTTTTCATACCTGCTATTACTTAGGAATCAGTTACTATGCAGCGGAAAAATACTATGAAGCCCATGACTTCTTGGAAGTTGCCCGAAAATATGATGCAGAGAATGTAAACCTCCTCTATTACCTCGGCCGCGCCTGCGCCAAAACCTCATGGAAGAAACAAGGCGTTGAATATCTCGAAAAAGCCATCGACCTCTCCATACCCAAGGACAGCAACATGACACGACTCTACATCGGCATGACTGATTGCTACAAGATGGCACAGATGTATAAAGAACAACTGGTATCAATGAAAGAACGTTATCAGAAATACGACAGGCAGAATCACAAAATCCTATACGACATGGCACACCTGTGCTTTTCTGCCCTGAAAGACAAGAAAAGCACAGAACGCTATCTGGAAGCATTCTTGAAGACACGTCCTAAAGAGGATAAGACCGAACAGGCTAAACTAAATGAAAAAGGCGAGCTCCAATAGGGAATAGCCCAATATTATAACGCTGCCGCCAACTGGCTGAAAGATTTGAAAAGCAAACAGAAGATCGAAGATTTCTTTCAGAATGGAAAAGCCGAAACCATAAAGAAAGAATAAGCCCTGCAAAGCAAAGCATAAAAAAGGCTGCTTTCCGTCAACCGGAAACAGCCTTTCTTTTATTTATGGGATAATCTAAAGATTACTCAGTCAATTTGTTGTCTGAACCAAGTACGTTGATAATCTTGTGCTCATACAATTTTTTCATGTTGTCACGAGCCGGGCCAAGATATTTACGCGGGTCAAATTCAGCCGGTTTTTCTGCGAACACCTTACGGATAGCAGCAGTCATAGCCAAACGTGAGTCAGAGTCGATGTTGATCTTGCAAACAGCAGACTTGGCAGCCTTACGCAATTCTTCTTCAGGAATACCGATAGCAGCTTTCAATGCACCACCGTACTTGTTGATTGTTTCCACTTCTTCCTGAGGAACTGAAGATGATCCGTGAAGAACGATAGGGAATCCCGGAAGTTTCTTCATTACAGCATCCAAAACGTCGAATGCCAAAGGAGGAGGAACCATACGACCAGTCTTCGGATCGATGTGGCATTGTTCCGGAGTGAATTTATAAGCACCGTGAGAAGTACCGATTGAGATAGCCAAAGAGTCACAACCAGTGCGAGTAGCGAAGTCGATTACTTCTTCAGGGTCAGTATATGTATGATGTTCAGCAGATACTTCATCTTCAACACCTGCCAATACACCAAGTTCGCCTTCTACAGTTACATCAAACTGATGAGCGTACTCTACCACTTTCTTAGTCAATGCAACGTTTTCTTCGTAAGGAAGATGAGAACCGTCGATCATCACTGAAGAGAAACCTGAATCGATGCAAGATTTGCAAGTTTCGAAAGTATCTCCGTGGTCAAGGTGAAGAACTATTTCGGGATGTGCGCAACCTAATTCTTTAGCATATTCTACAGCGCCCTGAGCCATATAACGCAACAAAGTAGCGTTAGCATACTGACGAGCACCCTTAGAAACCTGAAGAATCACAGGAGATTTAGTTTCAACAGCAGCCTGGATGATAGCTTGCATCTGTTCCATATTGTTAAAGTTGAATGCCGGAATAGCATATCCACCTTTGATAGCCTTAGCAAACATTTCTCTTGTGTTTACCAATCCTAAATCTTTGTAATTTACCATTTTGTTTAAAGTTTATTGTTAGTGAATAAAAATTCTACGCAAAAGTAAGCATTATCCATCGAATAACGAACATCGGAAAGAAAAATATAATAGAAAAAGGTTTAAATCAGACATCAAAATTCAGCCCAAAAGCCCACTTGATATTAGATTGTAATGTCCACCTTGCAAATAAATGACTAAAAGATTACGATGCCTCCCAATAGTAAACACACTAAGCCCGCATTTGATTTTTAGCGGAAGTCATGCACTTTATCATCTTTTTTTCGGCAAAACCTTTTCTATTTCATAGGAAAGCATTATCTTTGCGCTCTGAAAATGACCATTACACTATTTCTTACCAAAATAGTAACAGAATATAAATTTAAAAAAGCAGATACTGAAATGAAAAAAGGCCTTCATCCAGAATCATACCGTCCGGTAGTATTCAAAGATATGTCAAACGGTGACATGTTTTTGTCTAAGTCAACTGTAGCAACTAAAGAAACCATCGAATTCGAAGGTGAAACTTATCCGTTGCTGAAGATTGAAATCTCTAACACTTCTCACCCGTTCTATACAGGTAAATCTACATTGGTGGATACTGCAGGTCGTGTTGATAAGTTCATGAGCCGTTACGGTGACCGTAAGAAGAAATAATTCGATCTTTCGCTAAAGATGAAAAAAGAGGAGGTTCTCTAATGAGAATCTCCTCTTTTTCGTTTCTTATGTTTTTGTTTCTATGCTGATACTGTCATGGATTCCAGACTGATCCGATTTCGCGGATTGCACAGATTCAATTCAGTATGAAAACAATCTGTGCAAATCCGCGTAATCCATGATAAATAATATCGGCAGTAATCAAATAATTACGCAAGGAACGAAATCAATACACCGGCAGCTACGGCAGAACCGATCACACCGGAGATGTTGCTCGCCATGCAATACTGCAACACGTGATTCTTCGGATCATACTTCAAAGCAATCTCGTTGGCAACGCGACTTGCCATCGGAACGGCACTCAATCCGGTTGCACCGATAAGCGGATTGATTTTCTTCTTGGAGAAGAGGTTCATCAATTTCACAAAGAAAATACCGCCTGCGATAGAGAGAGCGAATGCAAGGAAACCACCGATTACAATACCGATTGTTGTCCAGTTCAGGAAAGCCTCCGTAGTCATGGTAGCGCCAACCGACAATCCAAGGAAGATAGTGGCAGCATTCATGATACTGTTGGAAGCCGCATCAAACAAGCGGGAGGTATTGGTTCCGATCTCTTTCACCAAGTTACCGAACATCAACATACCAATCAAAGGCACAGCACTCGGCACGAAAAGCGCAACGACCGTAGTCACCACGATCGGGAAGATAATCTTCAATACACGCAGGTTCTTGATTTCCGTCTTTGAAGGATATTTCTTTTCCTGTTCCTTCATATTGATACTCAGCTCCTTCTTTGAGCAAAGCAGTTTCACCACCAACGGAATGATAACCGGCACCAATGCCATATAAGAATAGGCAGCAATGGCAATCGGACCCAGCAAATGCGGGGCGAGCTTAATGGTAGTAAAGATGGCCGTAGGACCGTCCGCACCACCGATGATTCCCAGAGAAGCGGCTTCTTTCGGGGTGAATCCCATCAAGATGGCCACCAGCAATACGGTGAAAATACCAAGCTGTGCGGCAGCACCGAAGATAGAAAGACGCAGGTTGCGCAGCATCGGACCGAAGTCGGTCAACGCACCGACACCCATAAAGATAATCGGCGGAAGGAATCCCGTCTTAATCAACATATAGTAGATAAAGTTCATCAGCCCCAATTCATGCGCAATGTCATGCAAAGGCATTTCCCAGATGTTCTTCATCACACCGTTCACCATCACCATCCCGTTCTCGTCAGCTTGGATCACGCCCATATCTCCACCGGGGAAGTTGGCAAGCAACACACCGAAAGCGATAGGCACAAGCAGCAACGGTTCATACTGTTTCTTAATACCCAAATAGAGCAGGATGAACGCGATGGCATACATTATCAGGAACTGCGGTTCGGCAATGATGTTGCTGAACGCAGTCATGTCGTACAAATTCTCAAATATCTCGTTCATTATCCTATTTTCATTAATACGTCATCTTCAGAAACACCATCTCCCGGATTAGCGCAAATGGCAGTTATCGTACCATCAAACTCAGCACGGATAGCGTTGTAAGTCTTCATAGCCTCTACGTAGCAGAGCACGTCGCCTTCCTTCACCGTATCACCCACTTTCAAGGCAGTCTCCTGCGCGTTCTTCACCAAGAAGAATTTTCCTTCCAGCGGAGAAAGCACATCCTTGCCCTCTCCTGCCGGAGCAGCAGCGGCAGCGGGAGCTGCAGGAAGCTCGGTCTCACCGTAAGCCACAGTGACGCGATAAGCCTGTCCGTCCACCTGTACGGTCAGTGTCTTCGGTTTTGCATCCGCTTCGGGCGACTTATCTTTTTCAGCACGGCGTTTGGCAACATCCGCCAAGAAGTCTTCTTTCGCCTTGCCACTCTTATAAGCCTCGTACTGTGCCGGGTGCATAGCATATTCGAAGAGCTCTTCGTCATCTTCTCCGGTCTCCCACTTGTTCTCCTTCATCAGTTTGCGATACTTGTCGAGACTGTCAGGATAGTTATCCTGCGGATTTCCATCGAAGAATTTGCGGCCTTCGCGTTCTGCCTTCTCTACGATTTCGGGAGCGAGTTTGCCCGGAAGACGTCCTGCCTTACCCAAAATCATATCCCAAATATCATCGGCAATCATACCCCAGCGGTCTTTGCCTTTCTCCATTGCCATCACGTTCATCAAAGCAAGATTCTTCACATACTGGCTGAACGGAGTCACCAACGGAGGATAACCTACGCGCGGCCATACGTAAGCCACTTCATTAAACAGCTTGATCAGAAGCTGATCCTGCGTCATAAACGGAAGGTTACGTTTTGCCTTGTATTTGTTGATAGACTCAAGATTGGATTCCAAATCGGCCATCAAGCTGCCCATCATACCGCCCGGAAGTCCGGGGCCGATAAGCAGAGAGTTCATCAGACGGTTTCTCGGGCTGATATACAAGCCAAGGAAATCGTCCATAAAATCCTGAATCATACCGCGCACCTTCATATATGCTTCCATATTGATCTCCGGAACTTGGAATCCGGCATCCTTCAACATAGCCTGCACGCTAAGCAGATCAGCGTGTCCCGTACCCCATGAAAGAGGCTCCATGCCCACGTCAATGTAATCGCAACCCGCTTCGCACACTTCAAGAATGCTTGCCATATTGAATCCGGGACCCGCATGACTGTGATACTGCACAGGAATTTCGGGATGCGCAGCCTTGATGTTTGCCACGATTTTGCCTAATGAAACAGGACGGCCGATACCTGCCATATCCTTGATACAGATTTCATCGGCTCCCAGCTTGATGAGTTCCAATGCCATATTGGTGTAGTACTCTACCGTGTGGATAGGCGAATGAGTGATGCAAAGCGAGCATTGCGAAATCATGCCGGCCTCCTTTGCATACGTGATGGAAGGAGCGATATTGCGTATATCGTTCAATCCGCAGAATGTACGGGTGATATCTGTGCCCTGGGCTTTCTTTACTTTATAGAACAATTTGCGGACGTCTGCCGGAACGGGGCTCATACGGAGTCCGTTCAATGCGCGGTCGAGCATATGTGTTTGAATACCGGCTTCGTGGAAAGGTTTTGTCCATTCGCGTACAGCCTTATTCGGATTTTCTCCAAACAATAAATTTACTTGTTCAAAACCACCGCCATTTGTTTCCACACGGGCGAAACAGCCCATTTCAATGATAGCGGGAGCTACTTTCACGAGTTGGTCTACACGAGGTACATATTTTCCGGCAGATTGCCACATATCTCGAAAAACCAGACTAAACTTTACTTCTCTTTTCATGTCTTTCTGTGATATAACTTTTTATCAATTTATATTTTCTCCACTTTAGTAACTTTGCCTTTGCCCAATGTCACTACATTTACTGCCGCGGTAATAGCTGCCATGATATTTCCCGGAATAGGTGCAGGTCCTTTGGCGGTTTCCCGCTTGGCAGGTACCTCTTCTTCAGGGGCATATTTATTGACCAGAGAGATCAATAATTTACCTAAGTAAATCACAATCAGCAGAATAGCAAACACAGTAGCCATACCGACCACCATTAGCAGAAGCGCTGTCTCAATATTTTCCATATAATAAATTATTAGTAATTAAAACCGTTTATTCAAAAAGCGTCCGAAAATACCAAAATTTTATTATAAAATTAATTAAGAAAGGGATAATAAAGTATAAAAGCAATGGTTTTCTATTCTTGGACGGGTATAAAAGCAATGTGAGAGAAAGCCGAACAAGCTTTCTCTCACATTCTGACAATATTTATCAAAATAAATCTACACTCTAAAACTCACTTGTAAAGTGGAACCGGATGTTCTTAAAATCCATCTGAGCCATTTGGAGTACATAACCGGAATCGGCAAGGAACACATCACGCC
>CAKUYM010000095.1 GCA_934716785.1 uncultured Bacteroides sp.
GATTTGGAGCCGAAACCGCAATATTATGAAGTGAAGAAGGTGTATCAGAATATTGGAGTAAAAGCGGTAGATACGGAGAAGGGGGTATTTGAAATCTTCAATAAGTATTATTTCAAGAATCTGGCGGATGACTATTATCTGGTGTGGTCGGTCTATGAGGATGGCAAGGCTATCCGGACAGAATTGAAAAAGGATATCGAGTTGGCTCCCCGTCAACGGATGCAGATTGCTCTTCCTTATAATCGTGCCGCATTTAAAAAGGATGCCGAGTATTTCGTGAAGGTGCAGTTTGTGCTGAAAGACCAAAGACCGTGGGCTGAGAAGGACTTTGTGATGGCGGAAGAGCAGGTATTGGTCAAGGATGCTACAGAACGTCCGCTGATTAGCGACGTGGCTGCTGCTATCGGAACCGGTGCTCCGAAGACTCGCATGAATCCGGATACGAAGAAAATAGAAATAACGGGAGATGGTTTTGATATGAAGTTTGATCTGCAGACCGGAAGTCTTTATAGTCTGAGGTATGATGATGAAACGATTATTGCGGATGGAAACGGACCGAAGTTGGATGCGCTTCGCGCTTTCACGAACAATGATAATTGGTGCTATGCTCCTTGGTTCGAATATGGTTTGCATAACTTGAAACACAAGCTGATTGGCTTTACTGTTCGTGAGAAAGATGATAAGATGGTGCTGAACTTTACCATAGAGTCTCAGGCACCGAATGCCGCAAGTATCAAAGGCGGTACGAGTTCCGGCAAGAACAGCATTGTGGAACTGACAGATAAGGTGTTCGGCAACAATGATTTCAAGTTTGTCACCAATCAGGTGTGGACGATATATCCGGACGGCTCTGTCGAATTGCAGTCGGGCATCACCTCCAGTCGTCCCAACTTGGTATTGCCGCGTCTTGGCTATGTGATGAAGGTTCCTCAACAATATGCCGATTTCACCTATTATGGTCGTGGTCCGGTTGATAATTATGCCGACCGCAAAAGTGGACAGTTTATCGAGCAGCATACCAATACGGTGGCTGGTGAGTTTGTAAATTTCCCGAAGCCGCAGGATATGGGCAATCATGAGGATGTCCGCTGGTGCGCACTGACCAATCCGTCGGGACAAGGAGCTGTCTTTGTAGCTACCGATCGTCTTTCTGTTTCGGCACTTCCGTACTCTGCCCTTGATTTGATTCTGGCTTCCCATCCTTATCAGTTGCCCAAAGCGGGTGATACGTACTTGCATCTGGATTGTGCGGTTACCGGATTGGGTGGTAACAGTTGCGGACAGGGCGGTCCTCTTGTTCAGGACAGGGTATTTGCCGGTCAGCATAACATGGGCTTTATTATTCGCCGTGCCGGTGGCAAAGACTTGGCGACTGTAGCCAATGTTACGCCCGCCGGAGATATTCCTTTATCTATCACACGTACTCCTGCCGGAATGGTAGAACTGACATCGGCAAGAAAAGACGCTGTATTCTGCTATACGATTGATGATAGCAAAAAGGTGCAGGAATATACGGAGCCTATTCCTTTGCGCAGTGGCGGCACGGTGAAGGCGTGGTACAAAGACAACAAGGATATCAATGCCGTGATGACGTTTGAAAAGATAGAAAGCATTCAGATGCAGGTGGTATATGCCAGCAGTCAGGAGTCCGGCGACGGTGATGCCGCTAATCTGGTTGACGGTGATCCGAGTACGATATGGCATACGATGTATTCCGTGACTGTTGCCAAATATCCGCATTGGGTAGATCTTGATGCAGGTGAAGTGAAGGAAATCAAAGGATTCACATACCTGCCGCGTCAGAATGGGAACAATGGAAATATAAAAGACTACTCTATCCAAGTGAGTATGGATGGCAAGGAGTGGGGCGAACCGGTAAAGAAAGGCTCTTTTGCCAATGATTCAAAGGAAAAGCGAGTGATGTTTGACAAGCCGGTGAAAGCTCGCTATATCCGTTTCACAGCATTGAGTTCGCAGAACGGACAGGATTTCGCGTCCGGTGCGGAAATGACGATTTTAGCCAATTAGGATAAGATGAACCAAACTACCCTTGCTATAGGTGTCTGTGGCAAGGGTAGTTTTATTAACAAGAGGGTTTGGACGCATCCTCAAGTCTTTTCATTACAATTCTTTCCCCGCTTTCTCGAAATCTTCTCTCGACTTGCTTTGCGTCACGATATATACTCCGAGGAATACGAATGCGATGGCAATTCCTTTCTGCCAGCCGAAACTTCCGATTCCCATGCAAATGGCGACAATGGTGACCACAGTGGGTTGCATATAATTATACATGCTGACAACTGTGGGGCGCAGCAACTTTTGTGCCGTCATGATGCAAAGATAAGCAAGGAAACTGCCGCCCAATACCACATAGAGCACTTCCGCAATAGCAATCATAGAGACGGAATCCCACTGGATAGCGGAAATATCCTGATAAGAGAACGGTATGTAACATATGGAAGCGTAAACGAACATCCATTTATTGATAGTCACTGCCGAATATTGCTGTGACAATCCCTTGAACACGGTCAGGTAAATGGAGAAGCTGATTTGCGCAACCAAGCAAAGCAGGTCGCCGATCAGGCTTCCGTTGCCACTGTGCCCTGACTGGCTGCTGAGGATAAGAATAAGAGCTCCCATGGCGCCTACAAAAATTCCTAATACTTTCTTGTTTGTAATCGGCTCTTTCAGATAGATGGCAGCGACAATCATTGTCACAATCGGTAAGGTTGTTGTCACAATCGAAGCGTCGATAGGCGAAGTCAGTGACAGGCCGAATATATACACGCCTTGATTGAACACCAAAGCAAACAGTGACGCGAAGAATATTTTCAGCATGTCACGATGATTGACGTGTTCCTGCTTGCAAAAGATGGAAAGTAGCCAGAAAGCGGCGGCTGCTCCTATCATACGAAAAGTTGTAACGGATAGGGCGGAGAATTCTTGAAGGGCGGATTTGCCGACAGGAGCCATCAACCCCCACATAACATTGGCTGTCAATGCGAACAGATGACCGTGCAGATTTTTATATTTGTCCATATTGATAATAAATAGATTCTTATAAAAATAGCATCCTATTAAAAGAAAGCGGATGCAAAGTTAGTTTTTTATTCTTATATTAATTATAATAAGTATTTGATAAATGATTAAAAAACACTTGGAAAGTTTGTTCCTTTTAATAAAATAGTTACTTTTGTAGCATTATGCTGTCCGGTCATAAGCCGGATGTTATTATGAAAAGCACTTTGGGCATTATTATCAACTCTTCGAATCTGGAAATAGGAAAGGAAAATATAATTGCATGAAAAGTAGATTCCTGCGCTTTTCTTATACTTAACAAGAAGGTCGAATTTGAGGAATTTATAGACCGCGGAACAAACAATATTGCAAATGGAGATATTCAGCTTCATAGTTACACTTTTTGGGGGGATATTGGCGGGAGTCATTATTGCTGTTCTTGCCATGTATTTAATAAGCAACTTAATGAATACTCCCAAATGGCTGACGGGGATGGTCGGTGCCTTTCTATTTATTTTCCTCTCTTTTCAAATTACTGCAATGCTCGGTGCCGGAAAGGTGAAAGGCTTTGTGGCTGATATTGCGACATCAACCAACGCTATAGGCGAAAAGACCGATTGGAATGCTCTTATTGATGAATATCCCCTCTTGAGACCTTATCTTAACCAAATAGATACTACATCGGCAGAGCCGGAAACCTCAAAGGCTTCCATACTTTTTTATATTGACAGTGCAATCAACGGATATATGTGGCGGCGTGTGGCATGGGCTTCGGGCGGACTGATTGTCTGCTTTGTGATGGCTTGGGCAGGAGGAGTCCGCGGCAAGAAGAAGCGACGGATATCACCATCCCCTCGCCGGGCTGCCGGTCGTCCTCCTTCGCGTTCATATCGGAGATAATTCGCATCGTAGATAATAGAGTACAAAGAGAACAAAAACAATTATAAATACTGAATGATATTATGGAAACATTAGACCCGAAAAATCCTAATCACATCTTAGTGGGGTTAGGCGGTACAGGTGGCAAGGTACTGAAAGCCATTCGCAAACGTCTTTATCAGGAATTTCCCAATGACGAGGCACGGAATAATCTGTCTATCGGTTTTGTGTATGTAGATTCTACGACCGAGATGATGACACCGGGTGACCCTTCGTTTCGTGTGATGGGAAAGGATGCCTCGTTTACCGAAAGCGAATTCGTCAATATCAAGTCTGTGGATTTAGGGCAGATACTCAATAATATATCCAACTATCCTGGACTGAAGGGGATCGTGAAGAATGGTGCTTCCATGGGCAATACGCTGGGGGAAGTCGGTAAGGCTGCCGGACAAAAACGCCGTGCGGGTCGTATCCTTTTTGCTGCCAACTGCAACAAGTATCTTTCAGCTTTGAATGCACAATATAATAAAGTGAAGTCTTTGACAGCCCAATCTGATGTCAACATCCATATCTTTACAGGTTTGGCGGGTGGCACAGGATCGGGAGCTATCATTGATGTGATTGCGCAGACACGTGCTCATCAATTGTTCAAACATGCCAACATCATGGTCTATGCCATGGTGCCTGAACTGAATATACCTACGGGTTGCCAAGCCGGGCGTTACCATCAGAATGGTTATGCCGCATTGAAAGAACTCAGTGCGCTCAATGTCGGGAGTTTTCTTCCATCTGATGTTATTCGTGGCGACGAACACGTGATGCTCGACACCAATCAAAATATGCAGTTCGGGCTGATGCTCTATTCCAATGAAAATGAGAATGGTATTGTGGCCAACTCTTTCAACGAACTGCCGCAGTTGTTGGCCGATACGGTTTACTTCCGTCTTTTTCTTGAAGAAAACAATGGAACTACCGATGACTTTCTACGTTCCTATAGCTTGGAGAATATCAACGACTTCTGTGTGGAGTATAGTGAAAAATCGAAAGGGACTGATAAGGAAAAAGTGCGCACAAAAGCAATCAATTCATTCGGTATCAAACGAATCATCTATCCGGAGAAGCGTATTCTCGAACACATCACTTATACTATCGGTCAACGTGTCTTGTATCAGATGCAGTTCAATAATTTCAAAGACGATTTCGGGTTCGTACAAGAATCCGAACGGAAAGACTATCGCGAACTGTATATTAACAATGAAAACAATATGCGCGACTGGATGCTGGACGATAGGCATCTGATGTTGGAAGAGAAGATTTTTGATACGGACAAATATTGCAGCAAGATAGAGAACTTTTGGAATGACATTGCCAATAGCTATTCTTATGACGATGCCAAGGCGGTGGATCCCGAGCCGTTGAGGTTTCTCGAAAGTATTTGTGCGGATACGTATAAGAATGCGTTCCGTAGCAAACAGGGGGTAGAGGCTTATTATTCGGATAAAAGTAATGACGCGTTATTGAAGGAACAGGCTCAATTTATCATCGAGCGTATCGAGCAAAGTCTCTATACCAAGTGGTATGAGGGTACGCTTTCGCTTGAAGACTTGCTGAATATCTGCGATGCGGTGCTTACGTATCTCAGGGATCGTAAAGAGAAGATAGAAGGTGATATCGCTGCTGTAGATGATAAAATAAAAATCAACGAGGAATATGTCGATACCAACAACTATGACTATAATCATCTGTCATTGCTGCAACGTGCCACCGGACGTTCTCCCCGGCTTTATTCCGATCATCAAATCATTCTGAAAGACCTTTATGCATTGCGTACCCGACGGGTGGCTTATGTGTTTGAGGGCAAATTGTTAGGTAAACTGCGGGCGGCATTCGAACAGTTCAGTGCTGAAGTCAGCCAGTTTATCGGTGTGCTGTTGGTGTCTATGGATGCTGCCGAGAAGCGTATTGCCGATCGTAATAAAAACACGAAAGGTATTGCTGATTTGAAGAGCGCTGTTGTAGAGGTAAGCGAAGACGATAAGATGATCAAGTTGGAGCAGGCTTTGATTCTGGATAAGAGCCAGCAACAAACTTGGGCGGGAAATATCCGTAAGGCTATTGCCGGTAACCGTACATATGCGCATTTCAACGAATTGGCGGCAAGTACTTCGGAAGATACGATTTTTGATATTTTCGATACAGACCTCAGTCCCGCCATTCGGGAGAAGCATGATTTGGAGTACCAAAACGATAAGATTTTGGGGTTGAACATCTTGCAGCAGTTGCAGAAAGTGTTGCTCACAGATACCGATATCCGCAACTTCGCCTCTTCGGTAATCAACCAAAGCGGTACGTTTCTGAAACTGGATGACGGAGAACTTCAGAAGACATTGAAGAACAATGACAATCCGGTGGCAAAGCCCGAATCCATTAATCGCAAGACAATTCTTATCTCTATGCCCACCGATGAAGGTAACGACTCGCTCAAGGCATTTGCCAATAAGCTGAAGAGTGCTTTTCAAGGTGCCTTTGGAAATGCCACATCGGGTACTACCATCAATTTCAATACATCCGACCAGCGCATGAATGAAATCACGGTGGTTTCTATACGTTACTGTTTCCCGATGCGTGCCATTACTTGGTTGCCTTATTATGACAGTGAGTATAGCAGGCTGGTGAATGCTCCGAACGAGCTGGAAGCCAAAGAGACCCGTATCTTGCTTCATAGCGAGGGAGACGGTACGGAATTGCCGGAATTGATGGGCGAAAAGAAGGTTACTCCGAAGGATTTCATCCCTTATTTCTTTGTGGCTGCTGCCAACAATATTCTTTCAGTGAGAGAGAACGAACGTGAGGAAAAGGGATGGTGTGTCGTTACTGAAAATGATTGGGGTAATGAAATCGTGACGCTTATAGCATCTAAATTTACCGAGATACTGACAAGCGAAGAGCTGACGGAGGAGGTGCTGGATGCGATCAAGGAAAAAGTAGACGGCATTCTGAAGAACCCTGACTTGAAGATGAGTGACCGTGCTGCCATGGTAGAAGGTGTGAAAGTAGTGATGCGCGATTATGTAAATAGGGAATGTTCCAGTCCTACGTCACCCAAATACCAGCAATATAGCACAGAAGCGAAGAAAGCATTGGAATTAATCAATAAGAAATAAGATAACTATGGCAAGAACTGGTGACCGTGACAGATATAAATATGGTATCTGTACGAATCGTGACAAAGGTGGAGAAGGTACCCCTTGTCCCAAATGTGAAAGTAAAGAGGTGCAAAAAGTAAGAGCCGGACAAGACTTTGTTTGCGATGAATGTAAAGAGCCGCTGCGTATGGTTCCACCACCTAAGGAAGGACCGAATATGAAACTGATTGGCGGTATTGTTGCAGCCGTAGTAGTACTTGGCGGTGCAGGTATCGGATTTTATTTTAGTGGCGGTGAGAAGACTGTCGTTCCTATAGAAGCTCCGAAAGATAGCATTGAAGCGGTTAATGTCCCGATTGAAGATGACGGAACTGAGGCGGAAGGAGTGACAGGACTTTCACAAACGGAAACCGAAACAGAAGTTGTAGAAACGGAAAGTCCGGTTACGCCTGTCACCCATTCTACAACAAACGCCACGAGAGGAACCGTGAAATTATCTTATGGTACTTATATGGGTGAACTGAAGAACGGAAAACCGCATGGATACGGTACTGTCACCTATAGCACTCATTGGAAGATTGTGCCCTCAAAAGACTTTATAGCCGAGCCGGGCGACACCTTTGAAGGTGAATTCCGTGACGGTAAAATCAGTGGCTTGGGGTATTGGAAGCATGACGGAAATACAACAGCCGTAAAACCATGATTCCGCGGTTTGCAATCATAATAATAACAATGGCAGCATTCGTGTTACAAGCGAATGCCGCTCCATCGTTTCATACTCAAAGATTGGAGGCATTGGCGAAAACCATAAAACTCGGTTTGCCGGGTCAGTTGGGGATAAATGTCGATAATGATTCTACATGGAACTATGCCGGCAAAACGCTTCGCATTCGTACCAATAGCTATGGAGATGTATCGCACATAGGATACCATTTGTTTGATAGCCGTTGGGCTGCGAGCTATGAAGCGCAGGCTCTTCTTGACTACATCGAACGTTATGCATTGGAGCAGGATGTACCCAAACCACAGATCGATCCGACTGAAGAAGCGAGCAGGCAGCGTATCATCTTCATGGAGGGCAATGCCGCGATGGTACGTCAGCTCACTCCGCAAACTCCTGTCGCCATCCAAGAAAAGGAACGTAGGGGGTATATCGTGGAGTGGACAAATGACAGGCAAAAGGTATGTATGCTCGTTCCCGCTGATTATCAGTTGTTCGTCGGTGCCAATGCTATCGAACTGGAAGATATTTTTGAACGTGATATTTGCCGTATTCCCTCTACATTGATGGCGGACAGCTTGCCTGATGAGTGGAACAACTGCATCCTGTCTCATTCGGATGACATTCTGATAGCCAGTAACGGAAGTTACCTCAGCGAGCAGATACGCTTTGACCTGTATTTGCAAAAAGAGACCGGCAGAAATCGTTTGATAGTCGATAGGGAAAGACCTTTGCAAAGTGTTAACAACATTCTGCTCACCGGATATTTTGATCGGGAAATTCCTCTTGAACTTACCGTCGACAAGTATGGATACCTCAAGAGTAAACTGAAAATAACCTTGCAGCAGTTTATCTGCTATTGCCGCCGGGAGAAGTGTAAGTTATACATAGGCATAAAAAATCGTACCGATGATCAAATTTCCACGACTCTTTTTGCCTTGAATACTCAGATGGCGTATAACCATACTATTAGCCTTGATTTTCCCCTCAGCATTCTTCGGGATGGGACGGGTGTTATCAAAGGGACGCTCTATGTTTATACTCCTTTACAGAATATTACCGAAAAATTCTTCATTAGCAACATCAAACAGGAGCAACCATGAAACTGAAATTATTACTCGTCTTCGTCCTCATCGGGCTGGCTTCGGCTACTCCGCTTTCTGCACAGGTAGATGAAGTGAAAGGACAAATCAATAAGATAAAAAAGAGTGCGCAATACATCTATGCAGAGTCGACTGCTTCTACAGAAGCCGATGCACGCCATTATGCAGAGGAGAAGCTTTATGAGAGAATAAACGCTTGGGTAGCTACTCAAAAGAAAATGAATAAAAGTCTTAATCTGGTGGTAAGCAATAGAAAAGAACTATGGACTACGTTGTCTATGCCACGCGGGAACAACATGTTTCGCTCGTTTATCTATATAAAGAAAAGCGATATTACTCCGACTGAGAATGCGGTAGTCATAGCTAATAACAATCGCCCTGCCGTAGATGAAACGCTTCAGACGGCACTGCCGGAGGTTGTCAATATAATCGCGGCTTGCGGGCAGTACTCCGTAATGGCAGAGAAGATGAAAGAGCTGAAGGCGCAAGGAAAAATAAAGAACTATGATCGGTATGCCTCTTTGGATAATCCGGACAACTGTTACTTGGTGATTTACAACCGCGAAGGTAAAGTGGTAGCGGTGCTCACTCCCGGAGCGGAACGGCGCAACGTGAAAACCAATCAGGTGGACGGAGTGAAAAATTATAGCGGCTGTGGCGCTATTGGGTTTGAAATTTAGTGTACATATATCAATTTATCAATCATGAAACAGAGATTTATATATACATTCATTGCCTTGGCTTGTATGTTGATGTTGGGGGCGAGTAGGAGTATGGCAACCGTGACAGTGACGCTGACCATAGATGAGACTGCCGATCGGCCGGCTGCTCTAAATACAGCCGCTCGTAACTTGGGGACGTTATTGAGCGAAATCAACCGTGCGCAGGATGCTAAGACGATATTGTCCACCGGTGGATTGGCAATGAACGAATTTGCGCTGAAATCGTTGGTTCGCTTATGGGCGGTTACCCCTTTTTATTGTGATGACGATGAAGTCGTGGAACGTTGCTGGGTATTCAAGAACGGCACTATGATGGTAAGTCATATCCCCCTCATTATTACTCCCGAAGATGAAAACTTTGGCGTAGGCGCTTATCAGGAAGCGGTGGTGGAGTTTGATAACAACGGTTTAATCACCGACTTCCGGCTGGCACTCGATGCACATACGGCCGAGAGCATGGAACGTTGCGGAAGCGTAGTCGACAAAGAGAGGCAAATGATTATCATGCAGTATATCGAACGTTTCCGCACAGCCTACAACCAACGTGATTCCAACTATATCGAACAGATCTTTAGCGATGACGCATTGATTATCACCGGAAATGTAGTGACAGTGCGAAAGAATGATGACTTGGGAGGTCTGAGCCAGAAAGTGCAATATACCAAGCAGACCAAAGAGCAATACATCCGTAATCTGAAAAGAGCATTCAGGCGTAATAAATGGATTGATGTGAAATTCAGTGAAATCGGCGAGAACGGTGAGAATGGCGGCTGTGCCGGCATTACCCGCTCGGTGATAGATCCTACGAAATATGGAGTACGTCTGCGGCAGGAATGGAATTCGAGCACTTATAGTGACAAGGGGTATCTATTCCTTTTGTGGGAATTTCCGGAAAGCGGTAATCCCATTATCCATGTACGAACTTGGCAGCCCGAATGGGTGGGTGGCAAGCTGCAACAACCGGACGATGATATTTCTACATTAGGGGCATTCGACTTGTAACGCAAAAATAGAAGAAGAGAATAGATTAAACAGAAGAATGATATGAAACGGATACTTTGGATTTTACTCACGGTTTATATGGCTTTGCCTTTATGTGCACAAAACGTGTATATATCAAACAGTCGCAGCGAGGCGGACGACCGTTTTGAGGATTTGGACGGGAAGCATGGCTTTCTTTTATTGTCGAGGCACAACGATTTGATTGTCAGTGTTACCAACGCTACGAAGAAAGTGTCTATCCTTCCCAAAGGGATACGTCCCGATGGATATAATGAGTACTATATCATCATTGATGAGCATGACACCAAGAATCCGAAAGTGGAAGTGAGCAGGCGAGGCAGCGTATATAAAACGGATTTTGCAACCACTAAAGTGAAACCGGATTACTTGTTGGCCTACCGGGTGATGGAGGTACAGATGCCTATCCGCATGGATGACCAGACAAAACCTGCTGATGCTCACCTAAATGCAGCGGAAGCTGTCGTAGAACTGACCACTACCATCAAGGAATTGAAAGTGGAATGTTCTCCTAAATTGGGAGCGACTATTCATAGCAAGGTTAGCTCTGCCGACCCAAACATCACTATTACTACCATTATATTGCCTGTTGCCGCAATCCGTAATGCTAAAGAAGCTATTGAAACGATTCGGGCTGAGGCTGAGAAACTGGCTAAGCAGATAGACAGTGCTCCGGACAAAGCCAAGGAGATGGGCTGGTATGATGAAGAGGCCGTTTACGAACAAAAAGAGAGTGAGGCAAAAGCTCTTTTGGCTGAATTGTCCCTACTGACCATTCAAGCGGAAGGTACTAACCAACTTCCGATAGACATTAGCGATTTGGGACCGAGAATAAAAAGACGTTATGCCATTCTTCCTTTAATTATTGAAAAAAACGTATTCGTAACTCAATGCAGCGCATTCATGAGCGAAGGTGGAAAACTGTTTGGCATGCGCAAATATAAAGAAGCGCGTCTTGCTTATGACAATGCGTTGAAATCAAGAGATGTGGTAATCAGTATGCGTCCTGCCATCCGAGAGGCGATTGCTCAATGTGACACTTGCATTCAATACGAGAGCTGGGCTGCCAAAGCCATCAGGCGGATAGCGGAACTCAAAGAAAACGGTACTGCCACTCAGGATGAAGTGGCAAGGTATGCTTCTGCCGCCGTGGAATTTATGCAGATGGTCAATACCTATAATCCGGATGAGTTTTATACCAAACGTATTGAAAGAATGGAACAACTGCTGACGGATATGCCTTTGAAAGTCAGGTTCACCATTGTGGAGTGGCTTACCTTGAATGAGGGCAAGCGTATGGCAGGTGTAGAGATATGGGGCTATCATGGGCATCAGTCTCTTTCATCGAATATTTTCTCATCCGATAGAAAATTCAAAAACACCATCAGAAAAGAAGGATACAACTATAAGCAGATCGGACGGTCGAACGAAGACGGCATTGCGGAGATTGAGTTGGATAGAACCAATATGCCTGCCGGTTTTATTTTTCGACCTGACAATGATGCTAATGCCAAAATAAAATACATGAGTACAGCTGAGTTGCTTCGTCAGGCACAGGGTACTTATATGGAAAAGCAGTTTCGACTTAAAATGTACACTAAATAACTTATTATAAATCTTTTATTATTAGAAACATGAAAACAGTACTATTGAAAAACGCAATCATGACCTTAGTGGTAGGGTTGGCAACAACAGGTGTTTCGGCACAAGGCTTTTTAAAGAAACTTCAAAAGGCCGCAGATAAAGTAGAGTCTGTGACCAAGACAGTAGAAACCGTTACCGGAACGGCAAACGGCGAGGAACAAGCGAACGACAGCATTTCACCAAGTGATTTTCTGGCAACGGCTCCGCTTTATCAAGTGAAGAAGGTGGTTGAGACCGATGAGGTCGGCACAGTGATTGCCAACGAAGACGGTACTCCCATATACAAATATTTGTTGATAGACAAAGACGGGAAGGTCTGTGATAGAAAAACGGCTAAGAAACATTTGAACTCAGCATTGAAGTCGGGCTCATCCATCTTATTGAAAGTGGGTGGCGGTGCAGCAGGCGGTGCATTGATCGGCAAGAAAGCGGGTGGCGGAAAGAAAGGCGCGTGGATTGGTGCGGGCGTAGGTGCGGCTGCCGGTTTGCTGGCCTCTTCCGGTGATATAAAGAAAGTGAAGGAGCAGATGAAATTGATGAAAGCGTGCAAAAAGGTTTTAAAGGAGTACGAAAATACTTTTACCGAAGAGGGTACGCCAATCGATGCTTCTATCGACCTAACCAATGTAAATGGCATCAATTTCGCAGAATGCGAAGAGATCACGAAAAGCGCGGCTGATGTAAGAAACGAATTCGCCGCATCCAGGACGGAAGGAGAGTCCTTGGAAGATATCGAACTACCGGATGACCTGAAAGTATAAACGGATATTCGT
>CAKUYM010000096.1 GCA_934716785.1 uncultured Bacteroides sp.
CGCCCCGATGAACGGCATCAGGAATCCGCCGAATAATACCGGCTTTTCACCGAAACGGTCTATCATCAGTCCGGCAGGGATGGACATGATGGCGTATGCCAAGAAGAAAGAGGTCGGGATAAAGCCCGCCATCGCAAGGTCGCTCAGATTGAAATTGTGGATAATGTCCGGGATGAGAGGTCCGAGAATGTTCGTGATAAATGAGATGGTGAACCAGAACGCCATAATCAGCGTCAGCATTCTTATTTTTCTTTTCATAACTTTTATTGATTGGAAAGGGATGAGTGAGTTTGAGTGAATACCAGTGATGCAGCCCCGATGCTGCCCGCTTTATTGCCTAATGCGGCAGCCATAATTTCCGTATTGACAGCACAGTCGGAGATGGCGTAACGGCGGGCTTTCTCACTTACTTTCCGGATATAAAAGTCTCCGGCTTCGGAGAGTCCTCCGCCAATCACAATCTTTTGCGGGCTGAAGATATTGATGAATCCGGCAATTCCGTGTCCGAGGAAGTCGCAGTGTTCTTCGAGGGATTCGGTAGCAATCTTATCGCCTTCTTTGTAAAGACGTACAATCAGCTCTCCGTTGATTTCTTCGTTCGGATAGGAGATGCCCGCTTCCGCAATTCGTTGGCTGAATCGTCTCACCAAGGCCGACGTGGAAGCATAATGCTCCAGGCAACCGATGGAACCGCAAGCACAGGGTTCGCCATTGGCGATAAGGGGCACATGCCCTAACTCCGTCCCCCGGTTGGCATATCCGTTGAACAACTTGCCATCGATGACTACCGCACCACCGATACCGGTCCCCACCGTCAAGAAAACCACATGTGTGGCTCCCCGGCCGGCTCCGTACATCGTTTCGCCCAGTCCCATCAGGTTGGCGTCATTTCCTAATAAGGCGGGGAGTCCTGTTTCCGATTCAACACGGTCTGCCAGATATAGATTCTCCCATCCTTTGATATTCTCCGCTCCGCCTAAGACAATGCGGTTCGTGCAATCCACGATGCCCGGTGTGCCGATTCCTATTCCTTCAATCTTGAGCTCCTGCTTTTCGGCAAAAGCCTTCACTTCGTTGATGGCGGCAACCAATTGCCCGATGACAGCCTCGGCCGAAACATCGGCTTTCGACGGCAACTTCCCTTGAAAATGAAATACGCCTTCATTGTCAATAAGGGCGTATTTCACAGAAGTTCCGCCAAGGTCGATTCCTATAGCGTATTCTTTCTTCATATCATTAAGCAATACTTAAACGATTACACTCTTTCTGCCCAGATGGGTGAACTCCAAGCCCACTGGCCGTCACGCTGGCGCACGCGTACATAATAATAGTCGGTGTCGCGTTGAGGCTCTTTGTCTTCCATATAGTGCTCTACGGTGAAGCAGCTTTCGGGCATGGCGCGGTTGAAGAGGATTGCTTCGCTCAACCAGCCAATCATGAAGTGAGAGCGTGAACCTTCGAGCAGTTCGCCCAAGGTGTGCTCAAACTTCTTGCCGTTGAATTCAGCGATAATCTTACCGTCTTTCGGCATCTCGACATCAAGGATTACAGCTTGCATGGCAGCCGTTGTCGTATTCGGGTTCTTGCTGCTGTACATATCCAGTTCGGTTTCCTTGTCGCCGACAGACAATATGCGGTTGACGTGTGTGTGGAATTCTGTTTCACCCTCTTGCGGAGAAGTGAAGGCGGCACCGCGGAAACAGGGAGTTACGCTATGGAGCTGACCCTTATCCAGTGACAGCTTGCCCTGCCAATGTACGTATTTCTCTTCGCGGTTCCATCCGAAGTCTACTTTGACTTTGCAACGCACCGTGTCGCCTTCCGGAACAATCGGAGTCAACGGACCGTTCATACGCGCCAAAATCTGACCGTTCTTTACAATATCTACATAGTCGATGCAGCTTTGACCCGTCACATTCAGATAGATACGGCGGCTGTTGCCACGAACTACATCACCCATGAGGGCATCGTTCAGGCGGAAATCTATCAGAATCTTGTCGCCCGTTGCAGCGCATACGTGGCGTGTGCGGAGAGCTTCCCAAATGGCATCACGCGTCAGTGACGGAGCCAGTACGCCGATGCGTCCGTCGCCATAGCTTCCCGGATAACCGGAGTGCTGGTCGGTAGAAGCCATGATACCGAACTTATTGCCCAATTCGAGTCCGTATTGAATGGTGCCTTCCCATTGGCGCGGTCCCATGTCGTGCAGATAAGGATAGTCGCCCTGATCGCTCTCAGCCAGACCGTGGCGTGAATACATTTCAACGAATGGAGTGATGTCGCCTTCGGTAAAGAAATTCCAGTTATAACCGCGGTATCCACCCTGATAGCCCATGTGGTGGGGAGTGATGAACACTTTGTGGCCTTTGGCCTTTTGTTTCCAGTCTTCGATAGAAGTACATTCTACAAGCGGTGCATCCAAGTCATAGTTCAGTGCCACATGGTCGCCATGCTCCATGCTGTGAGCTTCATATCCGATGAAGGTAAGGAATTCGCCTTCCTTATTATATTCATTGGTCATCTTCACATATTTCTCATAGCCGCCTTCGCGCAAACGCTTGAAAGCACTCGTGTGGTAGTCAATCACCCATTTCAGACGCGGGTCATTCGCTCCGGGGATGTCCGGCCACATGGCATGAGGAGTTACGCTGACAAAGTCCAGTTGCGCTTTTGCCGCTTCAAAAGCATCGCGCATATCTCCGTGTCCGTATGTAATGTTACAGTGATTATGTAAGTCGCCCCAGTACATCTTAAGGTCGCTTGGCGATGGCATGATTTTCTTGGCCTCTTTGCTTCCCGGTGCGCAAGCACCCAGCAGACTGCCCGAAGCTGCCAGTCCGAGGAAGGACCAGCCTGTGTTTTTTAAAAAATTTCTTCTGTCCATGATATAATTGCTTTTGGTTAATCTTTATTTGTATATTATCAATTTTATCTGTTATCAACTTTATCTGTCTTTCATCAATCGACGGTCACCTTTGAAAAGAACTTTCACTTTCTCATCAGGATCGGTGTCGTTATATTGTTTCTGGGTATCCTGCAGAAGCTGCATCAATTCTTTTTGTTTTTCTGCATATTCCGGTTTGTCGAAAACGTTGTTCATCTCTCTCGGATCATTTTTCATATCATACATTTCCCATTCGTCAATGTCATTGTAGAAATGGATAAGTTTGAAATCCTGAGTGCGGATACCGTAATGGCGCTTCACGGAATGTTCGGCAGGATATTCGTAGTAATGATAGTAAGCGGCCTTTCGCCAGTCGGCAGGCGTCTTGCCCTCATTCTCCAGTATCGGTTTCAGCGATTCACCTTGTATGTCCGATGGAATATCCACTCCGGCAAAGTCGAGGAAAGTAGGTGCGAAGTCAACGTTCATGCTGATTGCATCGCTTATACTTCCTGCCTTGATGGCTTTCGGATAGCGGATAATAAGCGGCATGCGCTGGCACTCTTCGTACATGAAGCGCTTGTCAAACCAGCCGTGCTCGCCAAGGAAGAAACCTTGGTCGGAGGTGTAGACGATGATGGTATTGTCCAGTTCGCCGATCTTTTCGAGGTAATTCATCAGGCGGCCGATGTTTTCATCTACTGCCAATGTCGTAGCCAGATAGTCGCACATGTATTGTTGGTACTTCCAGCTGATTAATGCCTTGCCTTTCAAGTCGCCTTTGCGATATTCTGCGATACGTCCGGCATACACGGAGTCCCATTTGTCCTGCACTTCGGCGGGCATACGTTTATATACGCTGTAAAGACGGTTTGTCGTATCTTTCAGCATCTCCTCGCGGGTCAGCAGCTTGAGGTCCCAGTCGTTCTTCAGTGTGTGCTCGATAGACATGTCTTGTTCGCGGGCAGCTCTTCCGCGTCCTTCGTAGTCATCGAACAAGCTGGCAGGCTCAGGGAAAGTAGTGTTGTTGAAGATACCCAAGTGGCGGGGAGCAGGCATCCAGTTGCGATGTGGAGCCTTTTGATGATACATCATACAGAACGGTTTGCTCTTATCCCGGTTTTCGAGAAACTCAATGGCTTTGTCAGTGATGATATCCGTTACATATCCTTTTTCCACGATATGCTTGCCGTCTTCCCAAAAGTCGGGGTCGTAGTAGTCGCCCTGTTCGTGCTGTCCGCTGAGGATGCTCCAGTGGTCGAATCCTTGCGGTTCGCTGATAAGATGCCATTTACCAATCATGGCAGTCTGATAACCGGCTTGTTGGAGGAGTTTGGGGAATGTCTGTTGGTCGCCGTCAAACGTGCTTGCATTGTCGGTGAAACCATTCTCGTGGCTGAACTTGCCGGTGAGGATACAGGCTCGCGAAGGTCCTGAAAGCGCATTGACCGCATAGCAGTTGTCAAAACGGATACCCTCGTTGGCAATCCGGTCCATGTTGGGAGTTTGAATCAGGTTTCCGCCATAGCAGGACATGGCTTGGGTGGTATGGTCGTCCGTCATCATAAAAATGATGTTCGGTCGTCTGGTTTCTTCTTTCTTCTGGTTGCCGCAAGAAGCAAGGCTCAGTGCGGCTAATGGAAGGAGTAGGGTAGAGGGATTGTTTCTCATGATGAGGAATACTTTTTAGAGAATGTGATATTAATAAATGAATAATAGCCGGGTGTGACTGTTACTCAGGAAACGGGTAGTGAAGAATCTCCTCCTTATAAATTAAGAGAGAGGAGGTTCTTCACTACGCTCTGACTGATATCGCTAATTGCTCCTTGTCAGAGTTTGTATTTTAATGACTGTTTCTTTCCGTTCACTTTCACTTCTATTTCCAATCCGTTTTCATCGAACGTCTTGTTTTTGAACTTAGCGGCAAATTTGGGGGCATCTGCGCTCTTCTTCACCGGATAGATGACAGTGATATAACGCACGGCATCTTCGCTGTCTTTCTTCACGTTGAATGATACATTCATACGTTTGTAGCGCTTGCGGTAGGCAGTAGAGCACCATCCCGGTTCTTTCTTCATAGACATGCCGGCAGGACCGAAGCATTGCAGCTTCATGTTGCTGCCGTCCTCAAATAGAGTAAGGAAAGTCATGTCTTCGCGACTGTTGGCGATTTCTCCCTTCGGCATCTGATAGTGCAAGTTGATAGAACCTTTGGCACTTCCCACCATTTCGTCTACGATAACGAAGTAGGTGTTGTCAACGAAAAATACGGAGCGGCGATGCTTCAAATTCTTGTAACCCGGATTCTCGGTAACCAATGTCTGGATGGCACCTTCCGGCTGCCACAGTTTGGTGACGGATTCCGTAGTTTCCAAATTCTTGTTGTTCAGGGTTACGGTGTTGTGCACGCAAGTCTGACGATGCCAGTTGCGTTGTTCCATCACTTCGCCTTCGCCTGCATATACATACGAGCCTGAATCCGGGAACAAGTTCTTGCCGTTGAACCAAAGCTCGAACGTACCGTTGTCCGGCTGACAGTGCCAGAATGCTTTCGGACCAGCCTTTACCACCATCTGAGTGGCATCCATTCCCCAAGAATTGCGGAATACGAAGAAGCCTGATTTCAAGAATCCTTTAGACATATAATCCGGCAGTGCACCTTCTTTTCCTTCTGTCGCGAAGTATTTGATAGTTTGATTTTTGGGGAACAACTTGCTCCATGCCTTGTAGTTCTTCACCATTTCTCTCTTGGTAGTCAGTTTGGCATCACTGAAACACGGGTTGGTGTAATCAGGGAAAGAAATGTTTGCGTAGAACATAATCATGCTCTCGATGGTGTCCAGATAGTCTTGCGGAAATTCATTGCGGAATCCGTTGACATCAGCGATACCCAGTGCCTTGCAGAAGATATTGATGGCAGCAAGATGATAGTGCGGGTCAAGTTCAAACTGTCCGCCGTCCTCATATACCTGTACATGAATCTCACGGTTCAGGATATCGATACCGCTTTTTCTCCAAGTCGGAGCGTCTTTGAATTCGGGGAAGAAAGCGCCGGCGTAAATCATACGTTGTGCTTCGAACAGCAAGTGGTTTCCCTGGTCGGAGTAGTTGGCCAAGATATGTACGGCATGCTTGTGATAGTTCACTAAGAATTCTGTCAGGAAATCCGGAGTGAAAGAAGGAGACGGCAAGAACAGTTGGAACTGTGAAGTCTGGTCTTGCAGACGGTTGCTCACTTCCAAAGGACGCCATGCAAAACGTACGTTTTCCACTTCTCCTTTGATTTTTCCGTCACTTACCAGTTCATATTCTTTCTTGTCCATCTTCACCAACGGATTCTTTTTAATCCAGTCGATGTACTGGTATGCCCATTCCTTGGCATATTTCTCGTCACCGGATATGCGGTACGCCTTCCCCATCGGAGTGAACCATTTGTGACGGTGCAACTGCCAGCGGAGTTCATTGTCCTTTACCGGCCAGTACTGCCAATTGATATCTTCGCCATAGTTGTAGGAAGGCTGATAGCCTTTGTGAACGAAGAATGTATGTTTCAGAGCGTCATCTGCCCATTGCTGTTCTTCCTTGCTGATAGTCACATTCTTCAGATTGATATCCGGAGTTTTCACATTAGTGCGTGCACGGTAATAGTCGAGCAGTGCTTTGGCAGCATCTTCATCCTTGCCTTCCTGATGCAACGACTTTACTTTTTCCAGTTCCGGGTAGTCGAGATTGAGCAGTGAAAAGACTTCGCTTTTCAGCTCCTGAGCGCTCATTTTGCCTGCAAAACAAGCGACAGCCAATAAAAATATGTACTTTAAGACTTTATTCATGATATCATTTGGATTTTACTCTTTACTTTTTACGATTGAGAAGATTCTTACTTTTACTTTTTTTGTTAGCAAGTTTCGTATTAGCTGCTTTTGCTTTAGCGAACCGCTTTCACCTCTCCATTCTCAATTTTTAAATTCTTCAGCTCCATGAATCTCTTCAATGCTTCCAGATAGTAGTAGTCGGCGTAGTTCAACGGAGTGTCGATTTCAGAACCGTTGGGCAGTGAACCTACGGAGTGCATCAGGATGAATCCTTGGTTTTCGCCTACTTTTGCAAGATATGCATCGCTTGACAAACTCTTCAGAATCTTTTCGGCATAGTCCAGATACTTCTTTCCGTCGGGAACCATTGTGCTCAATTCTATTAAAGCGGAAGCGGTGACGGAAGCGGCGGAAACGTCGCGCGGAGTCTCGTCTGTCACAGGAGCGTCATAATCCCAGTAAGGAATGGCATCGTCTGTCTTTACATGATCCATAATCATATCGGCTATCTTCACAGCGAAGTTCAGGAAAGTGCTGTCATTCGTTTCACGGAAACAAGCGGTGTAGCCATATACGGCCCATGCTTGTCCGCGTGCCCATGAGGAGTCGTCATTCTTGCCTTGGTGGGTCTGCTTGCGTTCAACTGTACCGTCATTATTGTAGCTCACTACATGCCAGCAAGTGTAGTCCGGACGGAAATGGTTGTGCATGGTAGTCAGGGCATGCTTGATGGCAACCTCTTTGTATTTGTTGTCGCCGGTCATTTTTGCTACATTGAACAGCAGGTCAAGGTTCATCATATTGTCAATGATTACCGGGAAGTTCCACGTACCGAAGTCCCATGAACGGATAGCGCCGATAGAGTCGTTGAAACGTCCGCAAAGGTTGTCGGCGGTCTCTCTCATCACTGCCGCGATAGTGTCATTGGGCGCAAGGCGTTCTGCGTTGCCATAGCTGCAATTAACCATGAATCCCAAATCGTGTGTACCTTTATAATAGCGTACCGGGTTCAGCAGATTGGTATATTGAATGGCTTCAGCTTTCAGCGTATCGTTTCCGGTCAGTTCGTATGCGTACCACAAAGAACCGGGGAAGAATCCGCTTGTCCAATCATAAACACCGCAAAGGCGACGCTTGCCTAATTGGTCGGCTGTCGGTTGTGCACGGAGCGAATCTTTGAATGTCAACGAATCTCTTTCCAACTGGCGGCAAAGAAAATCCATATCATAACTTGTGCGGATGGAGCGTGGAAGCATGCCTGTGCCGCTAACTTCCTCTGCCGAGAGTTGTAATTGTGCAGAAGCTACATCCAGTCCTTTTTTTATCCAACTGTAGTCTTCCTTGGGGGCTGTCTGGCACGATGCGAGTGCGATAGTAACCGAAGCAAAGAGAACAAGTTTCTTTTTCATGTTATTCATTTTAAGTGATTGTTTTTAGATATTTTGTAACTGATACAAAAGTAGTTTAACTATTACAGTTTTAATGATACAAATGTTGAAAAGGACATCGAAACAGATTTTTGACTATTAGTTTTGTTGAAAAAACTATTAATTTTGTCAAGAATGTCCTTTTGAGGGGTGTATAACCCCTTTTCCCGGTCATTTGAATGCAATCTTTTTTCTTTCTCCTATATTAAAATGACTCTTTATTATTTGGTCTTTGTATTGGACATTTACAGTTTGTTTGTATGGGCTGGTGATGTAGGCAGCTACAATTTTTCCTTCCTTCCATTCCATATCTACGGTATATCCTCCTCTTGCTTTCAGCCCTTTTATACATCCTTTTTTCCATGTAGGCGGCAATGCCGGGAGTAAGTGGATATTTCCTTTATGACTTTGCAAAAGCATCTCGGCAATACCGGCGGTTGCTCCGAAATTGCCATCAATCTGAAAGGGGAGGGCATTTAATAAATTACGATATAATCCTCCTCGGTTTTCAGCTTTTATTTCAGGATTGATATAATTAATCAAGTTGGTTAATGCTTCATAAGATTTTGAAGCCTCGTATAAACGTGCCCATAGAGAAACTTTCCATGCCATGCTCCATCCTGTTGTTTTATTTCCGCGAATATCCAATGATTTTCGTGCTGCATTGAATATTTCCGGTGTATCATTTGTAATATCGCATCCTGGGTATAATCCGAAGAGGTGTGATACATGACGATGTTGCGGCTCGCTTTCTTTATATTCTTTATCCCATTCCAGTAGTTGCCCTTTACTACCGATTTGATATTTTCTTAGTTTATCTCTTTTTTTGATTAGTTCAGAGCGGAAATTCATGTCAGTCCGGAGTATGTCTGCAGCTTGAATCGTATTCGAAAATAAAGTACGGATGATGGCTATATCCATTGTACTTCCTTCGCAGACGGACGCCGGGGTATTGTCGGGCATAAGATAGGCATTTTCGGGAGAAGTGCTAACTGGGGTTACTAATTCTCCTTTACTGTTTTCAACTAACCATTCGGAACAGAAGGTTGCTGCACCTTTTAGTATCGGATAGTATTTCTTCAGGAAATCCACGTCTTTCGTAAATAAATAGTGTTCCCATATATGATTGCATAACCACGGACCGGACATATTCCAAAAGAACCAATATACAAACCCATCTGATGGATATGCCTCTCTCCAGATTGATATATTGTGATGAATGGCCCAACCATTTAGGCCGTACATATTATGTGCAAGATCTTTTCCTTTATCAGCTATTTCTTCGATTAAGTTGAATAACGGCTGATGACATTCCGATAGATTGGTGACTTCTGCCGGCCAATAGTTCATTTCCAGATTGATATTTAAGGTATATCCCGAATTCCATGGAGGTAGTATTTTGTCATTCCATAAACCTTGCAGGTTTAAGGGTTGTCCTTCATTTCGGGAACCGGCTATCATTAAATAGCGTCCAAACTGAAACAGCTGTGTAAGCAATTCCTGATCCTCTTTCTCTTTGAATCTCTTTAGTCGTTCGTCTGTAGGCATCTTTTTTTGTTGTTCACTTGCCGGAAGATTAAAAGATACACGGTTGAATAAAGATTGATAGTCAAGGATGTGTCTTCTTTTTAATTCTTTGTAGTTTTCTCCTTCGCAGACTTTCCGATAGTTAACGATTTCTTGATGCGGATTCTTTCCTTCTTTGCTCGGACTTTTACTTGGCCCGTTATAGCTGGTGGCAGCATATAGCATGAGTGTGACTTCACTGCAATTCCGGGCTATGACCTGATGGTCTGAAATGGATAGTTGCCCGTCTTTATGACTCGGAAGGAGACATGCTTCAAAAAATGTTCCCTTTCCATCCATTTCGTCTCCATAAATCACATGCTTCTTTTGTACAATCTGTCCTGCTGCATTAAAATATTCAGGATGTAAACGTTGGGTATTAAAGCGTTTCATGTGATCTGTGTCTCTCCGTTGGGCATGTGCCGGTGCCTGTCCTTTAAGATAAATGACTTGTGAATCGGATTCATAGTCTGCAGGATGTGGAGAATCTAAATAAGCGGTAAAGCTTAAAACAGGTTTGGATGCTTTTAAATGTATTACAATAGCCTGCGCCGGATATGATGCAAAGACCTCTCTGCTTATCTTTACACCATTTTGCCTATAAGATGTTGTAACAACCGCACTTTTCATATCCAGTGAATGGATATAATCAGTTACGGCTTCTTTAGAATCAAAGTCTATGTATAAATCTCCGAAGGGTTGATAAGCTTCATTAAGTCTGCCAATCCATTTTTTTTGCATGATATCTCCTGCTTCAGTATTTTTCCCCTCATTAAGCAATTGCCGTATATGGGTGAGATCTGGTACTATATTTATGTCTTTAGGAGTTTCAGGCTCTCCGCTGTAAAGAGTATTTTCATTGAATTGTATTCTCTCTTTTCGGGGATCTCCAAAAATCATGGCTCCCATACGTCCGTTTCCTACAGGCAATGCCTCTTCCCATGCTTTCGCCGGAGATTTATACCAAAGTGTCAGATTATTTTGGGCATTAAAATCTGTAGCACAAAGAAAAATAATAAATAATACTAATATCTTCTTCATAATTAATTATCAATTTGGTGTAATAAAAGCGTATAATTTTCTCCTCGGATGGTAGAAATAGTTATATATGTTTTATCTTTTCCTCTATCTAATGCGACTTTAATTGTTTTCTGAGGGCATTCTACATTGTATAGCCCGTTGACAGTCAGTTGTGTATCATAAGTCTTTTCTTGCTGTATTACCTCTTCTTCTGTCAGCAGTCCCATATGTGCACGGGATGGCCGTCTCATATCCGGTTCACAAATAGAGAGTTTGAATGAGTTGTCTTTTTGCTTTTCCTGTATATAAGAAAGCGGGATATTCACTTGATAAATCAGTTGATTATCAAATGTTTTATGTGTGCTGAAAAGAGCGCCACACGTGATTCCTTTTATTTTATGGGTAACGATATGCGCATCATTATCTTGGGCTATTATTTCTATCGGACTATTGGCTGACAATAGTTGGCGGGCTAATGCTTTATTCTTTTTTTTAAGTATATAATAATGGTATTTTGCAGCTTCCGGTGCATTGCCGTGTTCTATGTAAGCTCGTGTATGAGAGCCTTCACAGAGAGTTCGTACTGCTCCTCCTTTTACTGCGTACATTAGTGAAGGATCCGTCAGAATATATCCTTCCGGTATTCTTTCTTCATTAGTATTCCTGCTGAACGACTGAAATAGAGTAGTGACCGTTTGGTATCTTTTATCTTTAGTTTGGATGTCCGAACCCAAACAAAGTAAAAAGCCCTCAAATGCAAATACCGATTTGTTGGCGCGGAATGATTGATCGTATGTAATATCATGCATTCTGAAAGAGAACATGGCATTCTTGTCGGAAGCGTGTACGCCCGTTAGGAACGTTTCATCGGAGAAGTTGCGATGTCCTGAACTTGAACCACCTTTATCTTGCAATACTTTATCTGGCAGAACCTTGGTTGTAGTTCCGGGAATGTAATTCCAGTCGAAGTCCGTCTCTCGTGGGTTGAAAGATTTATATTTATTTTTTAAGTCAAAGTATTCTATCTGACCATATGAGAGATAACGTCCTTTGGTATTCTCTGTAGCAGAAGACTCGAAGTCCCATATATAACGGCTGAATCCTTTTATGTTGAAATGAAACAGACTGTCTTTTGTAACGAGTAGTCCGGAGTAAGGCATAAACAGAGAACCGGTAACGGCTTTCTCTTTTGGGGTGGATGTTGACACCAGTTTGGTCAATAATTCTATTTCGCCTATGGTACTGGTATATGCCAAATTTGAGTTTACATTTTGAACATATTTTGTTATGGCTTGTTGGTGTTCCTTGGTTTCTATTATTCGTTTAAATGCTGCCGTTAACTCTTTATCCGGTTCATCCTTTGACAAAGCTACATAGGCAAACGCCGGTAGTAGTGTTTCCAAGATTTGCTGACCGTTAGGGAAACGTCCTACGGTTCCGGCAGGTACATTTAGTCCCGCACAGAAAAAACGGAATGTCAATAGACCTTGTTTTAAATTATACATGCTTGTCTCCGATAGGGCGTAAGGAGTATCATGCAGTAAATAAGCGATTAGTGAACCTGCATACAATGCATGCGGATAGTAAGCGCTATGGTATGGACCTCTGTGATGATAACCGGAAAAGTCAGCTTTGAATGTACCGAAAAAGCCCGGTGCTATGCTTAAAGCATTGTCTATATAGTTTTTAAAAGCCGTTAGTGCGACTTGTCGTTCTTGCTTGTCTTTTACTGATAATGCATATATTAGTTTGGGAATCGCCAGTGCGCGTAAATTATCTGCTATTTCTCCTGTATGTTCGGGAGTTTGGTAGCAGACGCCGAACATTGTAAACCAATACAATGTCTGGAGTTCCCGTTCGAATATATCAGACGGTAACTGCTCTTTTAATAAAAAGAATGAATGAAAATAGCCGGAACTGCGGAGTTTCTCAAAACATAATGTCCCCATTCCGCTACCATCCGCCCATCCTTGGTCATTGAACCAGTCGTAAATGTAAAGGGCTTTTTTCAGGCTTTGCTCGTTGTTGTTCTTGCGATAGTCTAAAGATAGGGGAAGCAATATTTTTTCATTGATGGCTCTGAATTTAGTGACCGGTTGCCCTTCTATTATATCGGGAGCGCCCATTGGAAACAGAGGCTCTCCTTTGGGTGTATTATCTTTGTTATATTGTATTCTTATTTCTTTTGCAGCTTTCACCCCGTTATGGATAAAAATCTGTTCATTTTCTTTTCTTGATTTTTC
>CAKUYM010000097.1 GCA_934716785.1 uncultured Bacteroides sp.
CGCCTGCACACATTCTCAAGCCCCCGGTGATACTCGATATTCAAGTGACTCTGATTATCTTTAGTCAAGTATTGTGACCCCTGATTGACTATTGACGTATTAGCATCCCACTTAATGTAATCAATATCGGGGTAGGAAGTCATCAGTTTATCTACTGTCTGCACAATAAAATCCTGTACTTTTGGATTGGAGAGGTCAAGCACAACCTGTGTACCACCACGATCACATATTAATTCTCTTTCCGGAGCTTTAATAACCCAATCGGGATGCTGCTCGTACAATTCACTCTTAGTATTTGTCATTTCCGGTTCCAACCAAATACCGAACCGTATGCCATGTTTCCGAGCATCATTAAGCAACGATTGCAAACCTCCCGGAAGTTTTGTCTTGTCCACCGTCCAATCCCCCAAGCCATACGAGTCATTCTTGCGTGGATATTTATCTCCGAACCACCCGTCATCCATCACAAACAATTCACCACCCATAGCTGCTATGTCATTCATCATTTGCTCCATTCTCTGCTCGTTGATATCGAAATAGACGCCTTCCCAACTATTCAGAAGTATCTTGCGAAGTGTATTTCCGTTAGCGATTTTATGCAAGCGCGCCCATTGATGAAACTTCCGGCTACATCCGCTCAAGCCTTCATCACTGTAGGCCAATGCCAATGATGGAGTACGAAACACTTCTGCCTTCTCCAGATTATACCAAGAGTTCTCTTCGTTGATTCCTGCAAAAAAATGATGATAGTCATCTCCCTGCGTATCAATACGCAGTTTGTAGTTTCCACTATAACAGAGTGCCGCACCAACAATGCGTCCGGTATTTTCCTGTGGCCTACCGTCAAGTGAGAACATTACTTCTGCGTGTGATGAGTGCGAATTTCGTACTCCATCCGTATTCTTTAGCACTTTCATCCCCGGTTGCAACATTTCTTGAGAGAGACGTCCTTCATTTGCCCAAGCACCGGAAAGATGCGACAGCCAGACATTACCACGACGGATAGGCAGATAGGCAGAAGCAAACTGATGAAGCTGAACATGCTTCTTTTCTTCGTGACGGATTTCCGTCCATGCCTCTATTACATCCGCATCCTGCCATGCCTTATAGCAGACATTAACATAAAAAGGATATACCTTATCTTTCAATTCAATAACTGTCAAAGTTGCATTCTCTTCCGAAAGACGTGTTTCCTTCACGCTTTCCACTGCCATTTGCAGTGTCAGATTGCCGTCTGCATGGCAAACGGACAAAGCCGTTTCACCCGGATACTTCATTCCATAGGCAGGATAAGCATCTACTCCGTGTGTCGTTTCGTAAATACCTTGGATATCTGTATCCGAAGTACGTGATCCATAATACAAATATTCCAAACTGCCACCCTTCGGTGCAGAAAGAAGCAACTGTGTACAAGGGGTGGATATAACAATATTTTGCCCCTGTAGAAATGTTGACAACAAAGCAAAAACGCCAACAAATAGATTTCTTTTATTCATAATCATTACAGATTGCACAAATTTCAGTCTACAATTATTTCCCTTGTTTCGGAAGCGGGTTGTCCAAGCAATGACAAACCTCACTGTTGACCTTCCGTAATGCATCTGCGTCCATTTTCACGACTTTGCGATCGTAGGTCATCAATCCATTGATTTCCGATTCCACATCAGTTGTTTGGGTATATACAGCGCCACACAATCCCAACGCAGACAATTCCTTGAGACGATTGGCATATTTCACATACTGCTCCGTAGCCTCTTCCTTGCCTTTCAAGTCGCCATACCCCCAGTTGCGGTCTTCGTTCCACAAATGTCCTTTCAGTGCCATGCCGATGCCACCGAACTCACCGACCACATTCACACGGTCGGCATCAAAAAGAAACATGACAGGTTCCGGATAGCTATGCAGGTCAAGGATGTCTCCACAAGGGAAATAGTTGCCACCACTGGCAGGGTTCACCGGACGCGTCGGGTCATACTCCTTGGTCCACCCGGTTATTTCCACCGGTTTAAATTGCCCCATCGCCTCATTAAACGGTGTCCACACGCCAATACAAGGATAAGAATAGAGACAATCCATTATCTCTTTCCACTCTTTCCGATAGACAGCTTCCGACTCTGAAGTGCGCAACATTTCCGGACCATAGTAGAATTGTTTATATTGCCAATCTTGATTCTTGTCACCATTGGGCATGTCTTGCCATACAATTATCCCCAAACGATCACAATGCGCATACCAACGTGCAGGTTCCACTTTCAGATGCTTACGTATCATATTGAATCCAAGGTCTTTGGTCTTTTGGATGTCATAGCGCAAAGCCTCATCTGTCGGTGCAGTATACAATCCATCAGGCCACCATCCTTGGTCAAGCGGACCAAAATGGAAAATATCTTTATTATTCAGTTGCAAACGCATATATCCTTTCTCGTCTCTCCGGGTAGAGAATTTACGCATTGCTGTATAACTTTTCACTTTATCCTGTAGTTTTCCATTGACGTAGAACGAAACCTCCAAATCATAAAGAGCCGGAGAGTCCGGAGTCCAGAGTTTGCAATCGGCAGGCATCGGTATTTCCACTGAAGCATGATTCAATGCGCTGCCGGATGCAATCACCTTGTTGCCATCGAGGACTTTCACCTCTATCCGATCTGTAATATTATGACTGTTCACTGTTGTTTCCACCGTCAGCTTGCCACCGTCTATATCAGGAGTCGTCCGAATGTTTTCTATGGCATATTCCGGCACAGGTTCCAGCCATACAGTCTGCCAGATGCCACTCACTGGTGTATACCAGATATGCCCCGGGTTACTCACTTGCTTTCCACGAGGCTGACAACCCTTGTCCGTCGGATCCCATACCCGCACCACTACCTCATTATCACCTTTCTTCAGCGCCTGTGTGATGTCGAATGCAAAAGGAGTGTATCCCCCGCAATGCTCACCAAGTTTGATACCGTTTATCCATACAGTGGTTTTCCAGTCTACGGCATCAAAATGCAACAACACCCGTTGTCCTTTCCAGCGGGAAGGCACGGAAAAACGACGTTGATACCACAACTCATTATTCTCTCCCAATTCCTTTCCTACCCCGGAAAGAGCAGACTCTACGGCAAAAGGAACCAAGATATCACCATCATACACTTGCGGCATCGCCTTGCCCGATGGAAGAATGGCATATTTCCAAAGCCCGTTCAAATTCATCCACTCCGTCCGTTCCATCAAAGGACGCGGATATTCGGATAATACATTATTTATATCTATCTGCATTGCCCAGTCGGAAACAATTCTGTTTCCGGCCGGCTTCCATTGGGCGTAAGAGTTAGTGCAACACACCAACAAGATTAACACCCCATAAATATATGAGTACTTCGATCTTTCTTTCATTATCATATCTATAAGGACCAGTTCTTAAAAACTATTTGTATTTCTTCACCCGTTCATCATCTATCACTCCCTTCCAATTCAACCCATACGCATAATCATAAACATGATTGTCTGCGTCTTGATAACAACGCATATCGCGCGGAGTGTCTTCGGCCTGTTCTTCTACGGTTCTCATATCTGCCGGCATCTGGAAAGGTAACAAAGCGGAAGGCTCCTCTTTCCCTGCCATCATATCCAAAACCGTCTGACGCTGAACATCAAACAAAAGGAACAAGGCATCCGCATAAGGTTCAATTTCGCTCAGCACAGGAGGATTCAGCACATTAATGGCTACAACCACCGGTTTGTCTCCCATACTCTTTTTCGTTTGGATGACCAAATCCATATCCCCTTTGTTGACAGTCTTCACACTTCTCCCCTGATAACTGCGGTTGGTGGATTCCTCGTATGGATCACCACCCGACAAACTCTGTGCCCGGGCATACGTTGCCGTATAATCACTATATTGCAGACTGATAGGGCGATAGCCCGTATCTTTTCCTTTCCGTGCTGCTTCTTTATCAAAACCGTAACCACTGTTAGGAGAATCTATGAACACAATAGCCACGTCAGCCTCTTGTGGAGTAGAAACCTGTTCGAAATATTTTTCCACCAATTCCTTACTTAGCGGGATGATATGTTGCTCCTCAATCTGCTCGCCCCAGAAACCGACGTAGGCGGGTACATAACGCTCGGGAATATACACTTTCTTTCTCCCTTCCAATGGCAGCACACCGGCATGGTTCTTCAACATGACAACACTTTTCAGTTGCGCATTGTACCCCTCCTGCATAAATTCGGGGCAGCCCACCACTTCACTTGTTCGTGCCGGATCGAGATAAGGATTCTCAAACAAGCCGGTGCGGAAGATATTAGTCAGCAAACGCCGTGCAGAAGTCCGCATACGATTCTGCATCCATTCTTCACCGTGCTCTTTCACCCCTATGCGGTAAGCATCCATCACAGGACCCCGATCGTTGTTTCCGCCAAACTGGTCTACTCCCGCCATCAACACTTTATAGTGACGTTCCTCCACACTCTTGGTTTCCATTCCCCAAGGTTTTCCGGCACAGGCATACACCCCTTCCTCATCATGTGTAATTATCCAGTCGGTACAAATCACTCCGTCATAGTTCTGTTGTTCACGCAACATTTCTTGGATGAACTTCTTGCTGAAGCCACTTCCTACCCCTTCCGGTTCGATTCCTACGCAAGCAGAATAGTCGGGCATCAAAGCAGCGGACATCTTGGTCTTGCCTTCCAATTTGAAAGCACCTTCCGTAAAGGGCAGCGTGTGCAGTTCAAAGTTGCCATTGGGGAATACAGCATACTTTCCAAATCCCTGATGACCATCCCGGCCACCTTCGTTGCATGCCCCAGTGCCCGGCCAATGTTTCACCATCGTGTTCACGCTGTTCCACCCCCATCCGTCACAAATTTCCGCATCACCTTCCGATGTCTGAAAGCCGTCACAATAGGCGCGTGCCATATCAGTAGCAAGTTTGGTACCTTCTCCCATCGTATAGCAAAAACGCATCCATCGCGGATCAGTCCCCACGTCCACCATCGGGAAAAGAGAAGTGGCAAATCCCAACGCCCGATACTCTACGGAACCTATCTCCGCAAAGCGTTTCATGATTTCGGGCGAAAAAGTGGCACACATACCCAAGCTACCCGGCCACATGGAAATTTTGCCACCGCCTCCGGCATTAAATTCCGCATCTGCACGCGATGAATGGCGAGGATCGGAAGAATTATTGCATGGAATGCCGAATCCCAATCCTTCCGCATAACTCTGTGCAGCATTGTTCCAACGGGCAGCCGTTTCCGGACTCTCCACTGCGGTAATCAGCACATGGCGCACACCATCTTTCTCAAGAAATACCTTTTGTTCATCAGTCAGTTCCCATGCGGGCACACCACTCTCTGTGTATGTTTTCCCGTTATAGACATTTCTGTTCACAGGGATAGTCTGATGGCTACTGTATAACATAAGCCCGGCAATATCTTCCATACTGAGTTGGGCTGTCAAGTCTGCCACACGCACATCTACCGACTGGCGCCAATCCTCATACACATCCAGCTTGCCGTTGCGGTTCAAGTCCTTGAATGCATATCCGTCTTGCTGTATGATAGAGATTCCGGACTTCGGACTGTATCCTAATGTAGCACCACCTTTTTGGGTAATCAGATGATAGCCGTCTTCTACGGATTCCGTCCATCGCTGTCCGCCGCAACTGCAGAGCAAGCCGGGCAATAAAACAAATAAATATAAGCTCTTATTCATTAGATGTTTTTACTTTTTATTTCATGTACATTACTCTACAAACACGATCTAATTTCCAACTACATCTTAGTTTTCCGGAGTTAGTCTGAGCAAAACAACACCGTGTACCGGAACATCAAAGGACATCTTATCTGAGGCTGTCCCTAAATCTTTCTGTTTCCACAAGTCACGTACCTTATATTTCTTTTCGGTAAGATTCACACCGACCAAAGAAAAGTCTTCTTTCTGCCAGTCGATGTCCAAGTTCCAAGAAAAGTGATCATCACGATTGAAAAGACAAACGGCAATCTCATCGCCAGATAATTGTTTTACCCAAATCTCATTTTTGCCAAATACCTTATAGCGACGACCTTGCTTACCCAACCGATCTTGGTCAACGGCTATAACTTCTTTATTCATTAATATTTTAGCAACTTCCTTGTCCATTTTGCGAATGTCATTACCGGCCATTAATGGCGCAGCAAGCATGCACCACATTGTAAAATGTGAACGATTTTCCTCCATAGACAGTCCGGGATTACCTACTTGAAGCATATCCGGATCGTTCCAATGTCCGGGACCGGAATATTTATATAATTCCGCATTTTGGTCTATAATCTCCACTATGCCCAAAGCTCCCCAATGAATAGTACCACTAAAAACACTAATTATATCATGAGTAGTCCGCCAAAGTTGCCCGATTCCCTGTCCCCATGTCCAAGGTTTGCTATGTCCCCATTCGCAAATTGATAATATGATGGGACGCCCGGACTTTTTCAAGGCATCACTCATTATCTTATAAGCAGCTTGTGCGTTTCGCCCTTCATTGTTACACCAGTCATATTTTAAGTAATCAACACCCCATGAAGCATACGTCCGCGCATCCTGAAACTCATATCCGAAACTTCCCGGACGACCGGCACATGTCATCGTTCCGGCACATGAATAAATTCCAAACTTCAAGCCTTTAGAATGAACATAATCTGCCAAAGCTTTCATTCCTGAGGGGAAATTCTTATCATCCACAATAATATTTCCATCTTCATCACGCCCTATTTGCCAACAGTCGTCAATATTCAGGTATTCATATCCGGCGTCTTTCATTCCTGTAGACACCATAAAGTCTGCTATTTCACGTATTTTCTGTTCGCTGATATCGCTATTAAAACAGTTCCAGCTACTCCATCCCATAGGCGGCGTCAATGCCAAGCTATCTGCACATTCTGCATGTATATCGTAAATACTTAAGGAAAATGCCAACAAAAATAATACTAAAAACTTATTCATTTGATTCTTTTATTATTGTCCGCAAAAAAGCGAACGGGTAAATATTCTTTTATCCTATTTCACCAACCGGCTATTGCAAAACTTTTACTTCAGACGGTGCATCAATCCTACTTCGCACTTTTGCATCCGCACCTTTCTCATGGCGAATAACAATCTGTCCGTAAGGCGTAGGGAATGTTCCTTCCACCCACTCCAAATCACCTAAATGCGGTGTGATACGAACCACACGGCAGCCAGGTTCCACAACCTGCACACCCAATACATGTTCACTCAACCAAGAGGTTGGACCTGAAGACCATCCATGGCAAAGACTATGGCGAAAACCTTTATAACAATGATCTCCGTAATCCCTATGAATATCTTTCTTGCCTGTAGCCACCAATTCATCAATGCGAGAAGCATCAGGCAACCAATCCAAATTAAAATCTTCCCAAAAAGTTGTAGCCCCAAGGTCGATCATTGCTCCCCAATATTGGCGGATTACATCAATTGCCCCCTGATAATTTCCTGCAGCAGCCATTGCCTGAAGCATATAATAGCCATAGAAAGTAGAGAATCCATGACCACCATTAACCGAAAGATATTTCAGATTGGCTTCTTTAGGAGAGATCAACCTTGTCAACGCCAATAATGAAGCCGCCTGTTTCTGTCCCGGAGCATCCGGATCCATGCCTGATTTCAGAAATGGTTTTATTACTTTGGGAGCAGCATTAACCATCTTTCTTCGTACGGCTTCACATTTAGTTGCCAACATGTCTTCTCCCAACACGCTGCAAAGTTCATATCCGGCCTTCATTGCCTGTATTACCAAGGCTTGCACACCGGCATTGATAGCAAGCGGATTCTCACATGAAGGCCAGTCAAGAAAACGACCTTCATCATCATTGAATTTTTCAAGTCCGTCTTCTCCAATTCTTGTCATTATTAGTTGCAACAAGTCACATAGATAGCTTTTTTGTTCTTTCAAATAATCCAGGTTGCCTTGATAAAGATACCAGTCTCTCTGAATCAATATCCACCAAAGAGAATACGTACACATTGTCATCCATTTGGGAAGTGGTGTAGAGTCACGGATTAAGTCGATACTTTTGGGAATCACTTCATTATACCCAAAAACCGTATTGACAGTCATCACTTCGGGGTGCAAGTCTCCAATCCAAACCAAGCGGTCACGTTTTATCCCATCCCAGATATATTCTTGCATATTCAAATGCACCGTATAAGCTCCGGTTTGCCAAATCCGGTTCAAGCGTTCGTCATTGCATCGGAACGAACCTTTATAAGGGATATCTTGATAAACAGAAATAGCCCGTATCTCTTTGAGGTGCAATTCTGCGGAATCATCCAAAAGGTCAATCCGGGCAAACCGGAAACCGGAATTTCCGACTTCCAAGACTCCAAGCCAAGGTACACTAATAACAAAATCACGCATAGCATGATCGTTTGTCGCTCCATTCACTTCGTCTATGTCACACATAGCTTCGCTGACCGACTCTCCCAAGCGAACACGAATAGTAACAGGAGCATGTGAATCCGGCATACCGGTGACAATTTGCAAGCCGCCTTGCAATTCCTTTCCGAAGTCGAAAAGAATAGCAGGATGCTGCTGCCCGGTACTCGAAAGTTTGCAGAGTTCATTATTCACAAGATTTGCTTGTCCATGTCCTGGTCGGAGCAAATATTCTGCTCCCTGTATCAGTTGACCCTCCTGCTGCCAAACAATACGTGTAGGAGAAAGATACTCCCGCACACGGCTATCACGTTGCTGAGCGAATGATGTGACAACATGGAATAGAAAAATAGAAATAAGTACTATTATGTATGGTTTTTTTTTATACTGTGTCAAATTTTCCATTATTCAGTAATCCGCACTTTTTAGGGTTTATACTCATATTCACCATCCATTACCCGCTTCACAGCATTCAGGTAACCGAAACCGTTCTTCATATCAGGCAAGAGATAGCTACCCTCCACCCATTCGTTCCAAGAATTGATTGTTATCAGTTTCGGACGTCCGGGACGCTGATCTACATACTCTTTCGTCTTCTGCAAGAAAGCGGCAAAGCTCTCGGGCGAATCATTATAATGCACAATGTCTTTGGCTGTTTTATACGGGAACCGGGGAGAATCATCCCAACCGATAGATGCATTGGGGAAGAAAGGAACTCCAAGAGAATCCAAAGCCTGCGTCCATTGCTCCCTACGTTGCATAGCTTTTGTGCCCCATGCCACGTAATCTTCCTCATAAGGCCATCCCCAGTTGTATTTTGTCACACTGTTGACACCTACCGTGGCCACTAATTCCATAAATTCGGGGAAAGGAAAACCGTCACCGATAAGCTGAAGGTGCAAGTCCGGGAATCCAGCCTTTTTCACCTCTTCACGAAAGTAATCCATTGCCTTTTTCACTCCTTGGGCATCTCCAAAGCTTTCAATCAGCTCATAGTAGCCGAAGATAGAGAATACCGGACAACCGTCTATCTTGAAATAATTCGGTTTGTGGAAGTATTGGCTTATAACCCTATCCACTATGATTTTGAAATTATCCCAATCCACCGTACCATTCCACAAGCGTGACTTATCATCCTTATAACGGTGTACATTCCAATAATTGTGTGCCACATGATGATTGGCCCACATCAAATAGAATTTCATCTTTTCATTGTTCTTGGCTTTCAGAAATCCGTCATTGATAGTGCTTTCCAAAAAGGGCTTCCCATCATACCAATACCAATCGAAAATAAACATATTGATGCCATGTGCAGTTGCCACATCAATCCATTTTTCCATTACTTGCGTGTCATCATCCATTTCATATCCCCACAAAGGCACCTTTGGCTGATAGTGCCCTTCGAAACGGGGAGTACCTTTTTGAATGACTTCCCACTCGCCAATACCTTCACTCCATAACGTATCGCGTCCTCTCGGGTCGTTGTGGCACGATGGCCAAATGTAGGCTGCTACATAATAATCGTCTTGCGCTTCAAGCTGCTGCCCGCCTTTTTCTTTAGTCGTTGAAACACACGAGCAGATTGCTATGGCTGTAGTCGCCATCAAAAGCTTTCTTCCTATATTTTTCACAGTTATCCTCATATATTATTTTTTCACTGTAATCATCCAAAAAGTACGCATCTGACGCTGACCTCCATCTGTAGCTTTGTTCTGAAGAGCAAAGTTTCCTGTTTTCTGGTCCTTCGTCACAATCTGTGCCGAACCGCCACCGTCCAGCATAACAGAATTGGTGCATCCCATAGATTTCATCAAGTCACCGGCTTCCGCATAAGTCAATCCCATTGAAACGTCCGTACGCCCATCTACAATCATCATAATTACAGTACCATCTGCACGATAACCGATGCTTGAAAATGGGTATTTGTCTTCCAACGCATTATAATTTCCATTAAGTGTAATATCAAAGCCCTTGCAAATTTTACCGTCACGCAACATACGATATCCCCCACCGGTACATTCCTGAAGATTTTGTTTCATGCTCGCATATTCGGCTGCATCAGCTATAATCACCTTACCATTTTTATCTACAGCCAAGAAACTAAGAGCTTGGTGGGGGAAAGATGTTTCCGGAACAAAATGATCTTGTAACACTTTTCCACGATGATGAAGCGGACCACGGCAACCGTAGTCTATAGGTTGGGGATTTTCGAGTTGAGAATCAAGCCATCTGAAAAAATCACCACCTATCACTGCTGCCACCTGCTCGTCATCCGTATCAAACATCTTCGCTATATCGATCGGATAACTCATTGCGTATGGAAATGTCTCGCCGGCAGCCGGTACGCGACAACCGGTTTTCAACGCAGCCCCCGGAGCATTAGCGTCCATTTTCACGATATACATAGTCGCAGGACGTTCCGACGCCTTGACTACCTGTGCCTTAAGATACGTAACACCTTCAGCAAGTGTCGTTACCTTCCAAGATTGTACGGTCTTTACCGTTGAACATTCTTTCAACATATTGACAATTTCGCTGTCGACCGTTTCTTCATTCTCATTATTAGAGCCACCCTCTTTTTTCTCATCATTAGAACAACTCAAAAAAAGAAAAGCACACAAGCTCAAAGTCCAAACAAATGTTCTCAAAAAATACATATTCTCTTATTTATTTAAATGATGAATAAAAATCTGTTCATAAAAATGAAGGTGTGCCCCCTCCCCTGCAAAATGATAGTACGACACACCTCCAAAACGATTTGTTATCCTAAAATTCAATCTTTCTCCGTAATCGTAATCTTTCTTATAATGAAGTTGTCCAAATCAGAGAAGTAGATTGTATTGCCATCAGCGGACATCGTAATGCCATACGGCATTTTCAGCTGAGCTGTCGAACCGTCTCCATCTTGATTTCCACTAATTCCGGTTCCGGCAATTGTACTGACAGTAGCATCTGTATAACCAACCTTGCCTGGGCGTATTCTTCTGATTTTCTGATTGTATCCATCTGTGAAGTAAATATCCCCACGAGTCTTATCTACAACGAGACCCGCCGGCTGAATAAGCTGTGCTGTCAAAGGTTTGCCGGCTTCACCATCAGAACTTCCGTTTCCGTTTCCGGCAAACTTGGTAACCTTGCCATCCGGAGTCACGCAATAGAAACCGTCTCTCTGTGCAGCAACAATCAAGTTGCCATCCGCATCAAAGTCCATAGAGTAAATACCCTCTGAAGCATTCGGGAAACTTGCGAATGTCTGTTTGGAGACATTATTGAAGCTGCCTTTCGGATATTTATAAACCGCCTTTTCATCCCGACACAGCGCATACATATTACCATTAGGATCAAACTTGACATCCAGCACATTAGGCAGACCGGAGGCAATGATTTCCACATTCTGATTATCACCCTTAGCAGGATCAACTCTTCCTACTTCTCCTTTGGCTTTGTAAGCTATGTAAAGTTTCTTATCATCCGGATTAAGTGCTATGTTCCACGGATGTGCATCAGCATATGTATTGCACAATACGCTTTTTTCTTTCTTCTGTAAATCAAATGCCAAGATAACATGAGAGCTACCACGCTGTGCTACAGCCAACCGTCCGTCAGGCAAGATTGCCATTCCGGTAAGTCCGCCCAGTTTTTCTCCGACATGAATATCACTACTTACCGTGTATACCAATTCCGGCTTGACATACTCAAACTCCGGTCCTTCTACAGTCTGATTCTTCACAGTCACCTTCACTTTATAGCTACCCAATTCATTTGCAGGAGCTATAACTCTCAATTCCATTTCCGAAGCACTCTTCAGCTCAGCCGGTTTGCCGTTAATAGTTACCTGATTTTCCTCCGCTACAGTGCTAAAGTTCTCGCCGGTAATGACAATCTCAGTACCTTCATGTCCTGATGACGGACTGATGCCATCTATTTTCAGTACCGGAGTAGCCAAGCAGGTAAATGTCAGGGATTTATTTTCCTGCACACCGGCTTTTACCGTAAGCACATAATCTCCTGCTTCAAGGTCGGGAACAATTACTGTCAGTGAAGTAGAGCTGGAAGCTGTGATTTTGGCTACCTTTTCACCAAAATACACCTCGTTTTCTTCGGCTGTCGCACCGAACCCTTTACCGGTAATGACAATTTCGTCACCTGCATAACCGGATGTCATTTCCAGTTCGTTAACTTCCAACTTCACGTCATACGAACCTTCCGTATAAGTGAAAGAGGGTCCTTCCACCGTCTGTCCGTTAACAGTTATCATCAAAGGGAAAGTTCCTTTTTGATTATAAGGCACAGTCATTTTCAAAATAGTGACCGAAGTTTCTACGGCGGTAAGTCGTTCACCGTTCAATGTGACAACGTTCTCGGAAGGTACAATACTGAATCCTTGTCCGGTAATTGTCACTTCATCGCCTGCAACTCCCTCGGCAGGAGTCATAGAGAAAATCTTAAGTTCCTTGATAACAGTGCTTTCATCATCGTCCGAACAGCCCCATATAC
>CAKUYM010000098.1 GCA_934716785.1 uncultured Bacteroides sp.
AAGCGTGCAGGCATCACGCCCGATGCTGTGCTGAGTACGCTCTCCGGTTACTACGGCGGTCAGTACGTGTCCAACTTCAACCGTTTCTCCAAGGTATATCGGGTGATGATTCAGGCAGACCCGCAGTATCGTTTGGACGAGACTTCACTGGACAATGCCTTCGTGCGTATGTCCAACGGAGAGATGGCTCCGCTGAGCCAGTTCGTTACGCTGACACGTACCTACGGTGCAGAAACACTGAGCCGCTTCAATATGTACAACTCCATTGCGGTGAACGCCATGCCTGCCGAAGGATACAGTACCGGTGACGCCATCAAGGCGGTGCAGGAGACGGCAGAGCAGTCGCTCCCCAAAGGATACGGCTATGATTACGGCGGCATCACCCGTGAGGAAAACCAGCAGAGCGGTACGACTGTGATCATCTTCGGCATCTGCTTCCTGATGATTTACCTTATCCTGAGTGCGCTGTACGAGAGCTTTATCATTCCGTTTGCCGTTCTTCTGAGTGTGCCTTGCGGATTGATGGGAAGTTTCTTGTTCGCCAAGATGTTCGGACTGGAGAATAACATCTACCTGCAGACAGGTTTGATTATGTTGATAGGTCTGTTGGCTAAGACGGCCATCCTTTTGACAGAATATGCCGCCGAACGCCGCAAGGCAGGCATGGGGCTGATAGCTTCTGCCGTAAGTGCCGCCAAAGCCCGTCTGCGTCCGATTTTGATGACAGCGCTGACAATGATTTTCGGTCTGTTCCCTCTGATGATGTCCAATGGAGTAGGGGCCAACGGTAACCGTTCATTGGGTACGGGTGTAGTAGGTGGTATGACTATCGGTACGTTGGCATTGCTTTTCATCGTGCCCACCCTGTTTATCGCTTTCCAATGGTTGCAGGAGCGTTTGCGTCCGGAGCAGACCGTCCCTACCGAGGATTGGCAGATTGAAGAAGAGATCAAGATTAGTGAAGAAGAAAAGTCTAAAGCAGGAAAATAATAACCAATGAGAAAAATAATATTACTGTCCGCAACGGTACTTGTGTTGAGCAGTTGCGGCATCTACAATAAATACAAACCGGTATCGGAAGTCCCCGAGGGGCTTTACGGCAGCGAATCGGTCGCTGCCGCTGATACGGCAAACTTCGGCAATCTCTCGTGGCGGGAGGTGTTCACCGACCCGTACTTGCAGAACCTGATTGATTCGGCTCTGGTGCGGAATGCGGATATGCAGACGGCACACCTGCGTGTGAAGGAGGCGGAAGCCGCCTTGCTGACATCCAAGTTGTCTTATCTTCCTTCCCTGTTTCTTGCACCGGAAGGGGCCGTGAGCAGTTTCGACCGTAGCAAGACCACGCAGACTTACTCGTTGCCGGTGACTGCTTCTTGGGAACTGGATATCTTCGGAAAGGTGACTACGGCAAAACGTCGTGCGAAAGCTGCTTACGAGCAGACCAAGGAGTATGAGCAAGCCGTGAAGACGCAGTTGGTATCTGCCGTAGCGAATGTCTATTATACATTGCTGATGCTCGACTCGCAGTATGAAATAGCAGTTGCTACCGAGGCTGCTTGGAAGGAAAGTGTGAAAACCTCTCGTGCCATGAAGAACGCCGGTATGATGACCGAGGCCGGATTGGCGCAGACTGAAGCTACCTATTATAATATATGTACAACGGTGCTTGCCCTGAAGGAACAAGTGAACCAAGCGCAGAATTCACTGGCACTGCTGTTGGCTGAAACTCCCCGTGAGATAGAGCGGGGGAAATTGGCAAACCAGCAGTTGCCGGAGAATTTCTCCGTCGGCATTCCTTTGCAGATGCTTTCCAACCGTCCCGATGTGCGTAGCGCTGAGCTTTCTTTGGCGCAGGCGTTCTATACGACGAATGCTGCCCGTGCCGCTTTCTATCCGTCTATTACGCTGAGTGGCAGTGCCGGATGGACGAACAGTGCCGGGGGCATGATTATCAATCCGGGTAAGTTTGTCGCTTCGGCAGTGGCTTCTCTCACACAGCCATTGTTTAATAAAGGCGCCAACATCGCCCAGTTGAAGATTGCGAAAGCCCAACAGGAAGAGGCGCGTATCAGCTTTGAACAGACCTTGCTGAATGCAGGCGTGGAAGTAAACGAGGCATTGGTGCAGTATCAGACTGCCCGCGAGAAGGCTGCTTACTATGACAAGCAGGTGGCTTCCTTGCAGACGGCTGCCTGGAGTACCAGCCTTTTGATGAAGCATGGCAGCACTACTTATCTGGAGGTGCTGACGGCACAGCAGACGCTGCTGAGTGCGCAGCTTTCTCAAGTGGCAAACCGCTTTACGGAAATTCAAGGTGTGATTACGTTGTATCAAGCTTTGGGCGGAGGCAGAATGTAAGAATAAAAAGATAAATTTAATGTTTGTGTAAAAGGAAAGAGGTGTGCCCGACGAGAGAAGGACACACCTCTTTTAATTTTTATCTGATGTTTTTAGTTTATCCAGTGTATTTCTTTATCAAATTTCTTTTATTCGGAACCTTTTATCAGATCTCTTTTATTCGATTTCTTTTTTATGCATTCAAAGCCTGTTCGATATCTGCGATAATATCATCTACATTTTCGATACCTACCGACAGACGGTTCAAGTCGGGACGTACACCTGCTTCTATCAACTGCTCATCCGACAGTTGGCGGTGGGTATGGCTTGCCGGATGGAGTACGCAACTGCGCGCATCGGCCACATGAGTGACGATAGCGATGAACTCCAGCGAGTCCATAAATTTGATGGATACGTCGCGTCCGCCTTTCAATCCGAAAGAGATAACCCCGCAGGAGCCGTTCGGCATGTATTTCTGTGCCAAGGCGTAATATTTGTTATCCGGCAGTCCGCAGTAATTCACCCAAGCCACCTTATCGTTTTTGGACAGATATTCGGCCACTTTCTGTGCGTTGCTGCAATGCTGAGGCATGCGCAGGTGCAACGTTTCAAGTCCGAGGTTCAGCAAGAATGAGTTGTGCGGGCTTGGAATGCTGCCAAGGTCGCGCATCAACTGGGCTGTTGCTTTGGTGATATACGCCCCCTTGCCGAATGCTTTCGTATAAGTCAGTCCGTGATAAGACTCGTCCGGAGTGCAAAGTCCGGGGAACTTGTCTGCATGGGCATCCCAGTCGAAGTTGCCGCTGTCTACGATACAGCCTCCTACACTCGTGGCATGTCCGTCCATGTATTTGGTGGTGGAGTGAACAACGATGTCCGCTCCCCATTCAAACGGGCGGCAGTTGATAGGAGTGGGGAAGGTATTGTCAACAATCAAAGGAACTCCGTGGCTGTGTGCGATACGGGCGAATTTCTCAATATCCAGCACTTCGAGAGACGGGTTGGAGATGGTTTCGCCAAACAGGGCTTTGGTATTCGGGCGGAAAGCTGCCGAGATCTCTTCTTCGCTGGCGTCCGGGTTGACGAAAGTGACATCGATGCCGAGTTTCTTCATCGTAACGCCAAACAGGTTGAACGTGCCACCGTAAATAGCGGAGGAGCAGACAAAGTGGTCTCCGGCTTGGCAGATGTTGAAGATTGCGTAGAAATTGGCTGCCTGACCGCTGGAAGTCAATATGGCTGCCACACCGCCTTCGAGAGCGGCGATTTTGGCGGCAACCGCATCATTGGTCGGGTTTTGCAGACGGGTATAGAAATAGCCGCTGTCTTCCAAATCAAAAAGACGTGCCATCTGTTCGCTGGTATCGTATTTGAATGTTGTACTCTGATAGATGGGCAATACGCGTGGTTCGCCCTTTTTAGGCGTCCACCCTGCCTGTACGCACAGGGTTTCGGGCTTGAATTGTTTTGCCATAATGGTATTGGATTTTAATGTATTATTTCAATAAAAAGTTTCAAAGGGGCAAAAGTAGGGAAAATAATTGTATTTTTGCCCTGCTTATGAGTGAAATGATACTCGTGTGAAGGAGATAATTGTGTAGATATGAAAAATAAACTCTGTATTCTTTTATTGTTCTTGGCTTTCCTTTTTGAGGGTACGGCACTATGGGCACAGCAGAAGGCTACTCCGAAAGCGGGCGAGGGTATCTCTACTTTTCTGCTGAGGCATAACCGTTCTCCGAAGAAATATTATAATGATTTTATAGAGCTGAATAAACAGAAACTGGGGAAGAATAATGTGCTGAAGATGGGGGTGACTTATGTGATTCCACCGGTGAAGAGGACTACGGAGACAGCCGGTGGGAGTACAACAGGAAAGGGTACAACCGCCGAAGCCGGAAGAACAGGAACTGCACAACAGTCCTCCGGAGCCAAAATGTCAAGAATAGGAGCTATTATTAACGAACCCTTGTTCGGCAAGGAACTGGCAAATGTACAGGTCACCTCCAACCGTTTGGCGGGTGCTTGCTTTTATGTAGTCAGTGGGCATGGCGGTCCTGATCCCGGAGCTATCGGGCGGGTGGGAAAGCATGAACTTCACGAGGATGAGTATGCTTATGATATTGCTCTTCGGTTGGCACGTGTCTTGATGCAGGAGGGGGCGGAAGTACGTATCATCATTCAGGATGCCAAGGACGGTATCCGTGACGATACCTATCTGTCGAACAGCAAGCGCGAGACGTGCATGGGCAACCCTATTCCGTTGAATCAGGTGCAACGGCTTCAACAACGTTGTGACAAGATAAATTCACTCTATCAAAGAGACCGCAAGAACTACTCTTACTGCCGGGCAATCTTCATCCATATAGACAGTCGTGGCAAAGGAAAGCAGACGGATGTCTTTTTTTACCATTCCAACAAGAAAGCGGAAAGCAAACGTCTGGCGAAAGCAATGAAATATACATTCGAATCGAAATACGGGAAGCACCAACCCAACCGGGGATTCTCGGGTACGGTGAGCGGGCGCAATCTGTATGTACTTTCACACACGACTCCCGCTTCTGTGTTTGTGGAGTTGGGTAATATTCAAAATACGTTCGACCAGCGGCGGTTGGTGATAAATTCCAATCGCCAAGCATTGGCAAAATGGCTGATGGAAGGCTTTCTGAAGGATTATAAAGAGAAAAAACAGTAGTAAATTACAAAGAGAAAAACAATAGTAAGAGGATATTCTTTCCGTTATTTTCAGTCTTCCGTTATTTCGGTCCTCCACAGTTCTTCAGCTTTCTACAATTTTCCAGTCTTCCACAATTTTTTCAGTCTTCTATAATTCTTCAGTCCTCTACATTTTTTTCATCCTTTCGTGAACAATATTTCCTTCTTTTTTGTTTCTAATATGCAATCGCCTGATAAAGCTTCTTATTGGTATGTGAATATAAATAAGCCAAGCAAGATATGCTTCCCCGGCATACCGGGCAGATTGTATAGTAGTTTTGTCGTGTTTTATTTTGTGTTTGTGTTGTGACGGTGCTGCGATGTGAATCGAGGTGCCGTTTTTTTTATGGATGTAAATTATAAAGGCATATTGCCATGTTTCTTGGGCGGATTTGTCTGCATCTTGTTCTCCGTCATTTCCAATGCCTGAATCAAACGTTTACGGGTTTGTCTCGGATAGATGATTTCATCAATAAATCCCAACTCGGCAGCCTGATACGGAGTGGCAAACTTCTCCTTGTAGGCTTCCAGCTCTTTGGCTTTGGTCTCGGCATCTGCCTTGCGGAACAGGATATTTATCGCACCGTCCGCACCCATTACAGCAATTTCGGCACTCGGATAGGCGAAATTGACATCGGCTCCGGTCTGCTTGGAGTTCATGACGATGTATGCGCCGCCATAAGCCTTGCGGGTGATAACAGTCAGTTTGGGAACGGTGGCTTCCGCAAATGCATAAACGATTTTTGCACCGTGGCGGATAATGCCGTTATTTTCCTGTGTGTATCCCGGAAGGAATCCCGGAACATCTTCGAAAGTAATCAGGGGGATATTGAAGCAGTCGCAGAAACGGATGAAACGGCTTGCCTTGTCGCTGGCGTCGATATCGAGCACTCCGGCAAGGTAGGCGGGTTGATTGGCTACGATACCTACCGAACGTCCTGCCAGACGGGCAAAGCCGATGATGATATTCTTGGCGAAGTTTGGCATTACCTCGAAGAAGTAGCCGTTGTCCACCACGCGCTCTATGATATCTTTCATGTCATACGGAACATTCGGATCTGTCGGGACGATAGTGTCCAGAGCGGCATCTTCGCGATTGGTGTCGTCTGTACAGTTCAGCTTTTTAGTCTCGTCCATGTTGTTCTGCGGCAGGAAAGAAAGCAGTTCGCGGATGCTCATCAACAGCTCCTCTTCTGTGTTGCACATGAAGTGGGTGACGCCGCTCTTGCTGCTGTGCGCCATTGCACCGCCCAGCTCTTCCTTGCTGACTTCCTCGTGAATGACAGTCTTCACCACATCCGGTCCGGTCACGAACATATGACTCTTTTCCTTCACCATGAAGATAAAGTCGGTCAGGGCAGGAGAGTAGCAAGCACCACCGGCGCAAGGACCGAGAATAGCAGAAATCTGCGGAATCACACCGCTTGCCATCGTATTCTGATAAAAGATATCCGCATAGCCGGAAAGGCTCTCTATACCTTCCTGTATACGTGCGCCACCCGAATCATTCAATGCGATAATCGGAGCACCGTTCTTCAGGGCAAGCTGCTGCACCTTTACTATCTTCTTGGCATTGGAGGCCGATAGCGAGCCGCCGTAGACGGTGAAGTCATAGGCGTAAACGAAAACTTGGCGTCCGTCTATTTTACCATAACCGGATACGACACCGTCTCCGGGAATCTTATTCTTGTCCATGCCGTAATTGGTGCAACGGTGAACCATCAATTTATCCAGTTCGACAAAGGTGCCTTTATCAAGCAGCATATCGATACGCTCGCGGGCGGTCATCTTTCCGCTTTCGTGCTGCTTCTCTATTTTCTCTATACCTCCACCGAGGGAAGCGATGCGGTCACGTTCCTGAAACGTGGTGTATGCTTTATTTATTTCTTCCATTATGCAATTCGTTCTTACTGTTATTTTTAATACTGTGCTATATTATGCAATCATTATGCAATCGGTTCAAGCGTTATCAAAGTCTGGTCTCCGGTGATGTTGTCACCTTCTTGAACCAAAATCTCCTTGATGCGGCAGTCGGAAGTGACCTTGTAGTTACTTTGCATCTTCATGGCTTCGATGACGATGGCGGTATCTCCGGCTTTCATTTCCTGCCCCACTGTTACGGGGATTTTCACCACCTTGCCCGGCATCGGAGAGGTAATGCGGTCGTTCTGTTCCTCTTCACCCTTCTTGCGCATACGCAGGTATTTCGCCTGACTGTCTATGATTTCGATATCGAAACTGCTGTAATGGGTGTTTACCTTGTAGCTCTTTCCGTTGTCCTTGCGAATCAACTGCGCGTTTGAACTGTGACCGTCCATGAGGATGTTGCAGGTTCCGTTCTCTGCCATCACCACATCAGCCTCGAAAGGCTTTCCGTCGATGGTAAGCACCACTTTGTTGTCTTCCTTGCTGACCAGTTCTATTTCGGCCACGCGGTTTCCTATATGAATTTCCATAATTGAATGCTCTACGTTAAAATTAAATTCTCAACACACCCTTGTGTAGACCGAACTCTTTCCATTTGCTGATAGGACGATTGTCTGCCGTGTCGCTCTTGTTTTCTTCAAGATTCATCAGATAGTCCATGTAGGCGGCAATCATGGCTATGTTTTCGGCACGTTCGCTGGTGCGCATGATGCATTGTTGCAGGTACTCGCCGTTCTTGGCGATGAAGCCTGTGTCATAGTGCCCTTCCACAAAGTCGGGAGTATCCATGATGGCACGCAGATAACTGATGTTGTTCTTCACGCCGGTGAGCTTGTATTCGTGAAGCACGCGGCGCATCCGCTCGATGGCATAATTGCGGTTGGTGGCCCACACTATCAGTTTGCCTATCATCGGGTCGTAATAGATAGGAATTTCGTACCCTTCGTACACATAACTGTCGATGCGCACTCCGATGCCGTTCGGCTCTGTAATCTGTTTGATGATTCCCGGACTCGGCATGAAGTTCATCTCCGTGTCCTCGGCGCAGATACGGCATTCGATGGCATGTCCGCGTTGTTGCACATCTTCCTGTTTCAGTTGGAGCACTTGCCCGTCGGCAACTTTGATTTGCTCTTTTACGAGGTCTACACCTATCACCTCTTCCGTGATGGGATGCTCTACTTGCAGGCGGGTATTCATTTCGAGGAAGTAGTAGTTGCGGTGCTTGTCGACAAGAAATTCGATGGTTCCCGCACCGATGTAGTTCACAGCCTTGGCGGCAGCCACAGCTTTCTCGCCCATGTCTTTCCGCAATTCGGGAGTAACGAAAACCGATGGCGTTTCTTCTACAATCTTCTGGTTGCGGCGTTGCACGGAACACTCGCGCTCGCAAAGATGGATCACATTGCCATGCTTGTCGCCCAAGATTTGGAACTCGATGTGATGAGGCTCTTCCACAAACTTCTCCAGATAAACCGTGTCATCACCGAAAGAAGAAAGCGACTCGCTTTTGGCAGTGGTGTAGGCTTCCTCCACTTCCGCTGCGCTATGGATAAGGCGCATACCTTTTCCACCGCCGCCCATAGACGCTTTCAGCATCACCGGATAACCGATTTTGTTGCAGAGTTCTACGGCCTCTTCCACGCTTTTCAGATTTTCTTGCGTGCCGGGCACGACAGGCACTCCGGCTTCAATCATCTTGATGCGGGCGGCAATCTTATCGCCCATGGCTTCCATCGTTTCGGGATTCGGGCCGATAAAGATGATACCTTCCTCCTGGCAGCGTCTGGCAAAAGTCGCATTCTCGGACAGGAAGCCATATCCCGGATGAATGGCATCGGCGCGGCATGCTTTCGCCACTTCGATGATTTTCTCTATATTCAGATAACTCTCTTTAGATGCTGCCGGTCCTACACAATAAGCCTCGTCTGCATAGAGAACGTGCTTTGCAGTCCGGTCTGCCTCGGAGAATATAGCGATACTCGTTATCTCCATCTCCCGGCAGGAGCGCATTACCCTCACGGCTATTTCACCGCGATTGGCTACTAAGATTCTTTTTATCATACTTTTCTAAATTAAGTACATATCATATTGATGCCTTCTCATCTTGCGGATATACTCCACCTGATGAAAACACAGTATTTTTCTGATTTGGGGCTTAACAAATGATGTTCTTTTTCCTATCCACGAGGTGGAAGAACGTTTTACACGAAGTGACAGGCTTTTTGACTGATTCCTGTCTCGTCAGCCTTCCTGATATAACATCAGTGGCTTTGATTTGGTTCATTGCCCGTTGGCTGCGGATCCCGAACCATTTTCGGCGGCAAAGATAATAAATATTGAATAGAAAGAGTCATTTTTGCACGAAAGTTTCATTTTTGTGCAATAACCGATTGCTTGATATTGTAAATAAAATGCGATTAATCCTTCATGGAGCCAACCAATCTTTCTTGGGGGCAACTAATTTTTCATGAAGCCAACCAATCTTTCATGTAGCCAACAGTTAAATCTGTGTGTATTATTGTTTATTCATTAAACTTTCTTTCCTTTCGTGTTGTTGAAGTAGCAATTATTAATCAAAAAACAGTAGTCGGTTATGAAAGAGAAGAAAATGGCCCGGGAGGAAAGGAATCGGGAGAAGTTAGCGAATGACGAATGGGTGATGGCGGAGTTCTATGCCACGTGGTGTCCTCATTGCCAACGTATGAAGCCTGTCGTAGAGGAATTCAGGAAACTGATGGAAGGAACGCTCGAAATGGTGGAAGTGGATATAGATCAGGAAGATGCCCTTGCCGATTTCTATTCTATCGAAGTGACGCCTACCTTTATACTGCTCAGAAAAGGGGAGCAGCTTTGGCGGCAATCCGGCGAACTTGCGTTGGAACGGCTGGAAAGAGCCGTGAAAGAGTTCAAACCTTGAAAAAGTATTAACGAAAGGACAGTTATCCCTCAGAAAGTTTTAAATCGTGTTATAAAACATGCTTTTTTATTTGGATAATTTGCAGATAACCGAAAAGTTCGTATCTTTGCAACGTGTTTTTCATAGTATTAGATTTAAGGTTAACAAAGGTTGGAGCAAGGCGTTGCTCCTTTTTTTATGTCTATACTTTTAATTTGTCCAACCCTAATTCGTACAAACAAGCCTGTAGCTCTTCCGAACTGCCGGTGTGCTTACTTTCATCATCAGACAGCTTGATGCATTCCCGCCATTCCTGATTGACGTTCATCTTGCATTGTGTCAGTTTCATGACGATGTTCGACGGTTCGAAGCCGGTATCATTGGTGAGATTTGTCCCGATACCGAAAGAGCAACGGATTTTGTTCTTGCAATATTCCTGAATCTCCAGTGCCTTTGTAAAATCCAGCGCATTGCTGAAAACAATCGTCTTGGTGGTCGCGTCAATTCCAAATTCTTTGTAGCGGGACACCAAGCTATCAATAAAATCAAATTCATTGCCTGAATCGCAACGCACACCATCGAACAGTTTTGCTTGCTTGCGGCTGATGTTGCTGAGAAAGATGCCGGAAGTGTAAGTATCGGATAAGGCGATGCCCAGATCACCGTCATAAACATTCACCCAGTTTTCGAGCGCCATGTAATTGGCATGCTTATATCCGAATTGCGCCCCATGAAACATGAACCACTCGTGCGGATGGGTACCCATCATCTTCATGCCATGCTTCATGGCGAAATAGCAGTTGGAAGTACCAGTGCAATATAGTGCCGTATCTTTTAATCTTTTGATAACCGTTTCCTGCACATCGACAGAGAATCTCCGGCGCGTACCGAACTCCGAGAAGCGCAACTGATGCCGGTTGGACAGTTCCACTTTTTCCGACAGCTTGCCTAAGATTCTGTCCATATCGGCTACATTGCCGAGAAACTGGTTCTTGATTTCGGATACAATGGCAAGCAAAGGCACTTCATATAAGGTAGCTTTGTAGAGAAAATCGCAGACCTCGATATGAAGATGGTGGGCTTCATCCAGATGTACCGTGATTTTGTCCGGGTCAAAGCGGAAAGACGACAGCCATTCCCAATAAACCCTTGGAAGAAACCGGCAGTTGCGCGCCATATATTCCAGTTCTTCTTCTGTAAGTCTCAGCCGGCTTAATTTGTGGATTTCCGCTTTAAGTGTCTCCAGAAAATCTTCTGTATATTCAGTCTCATTTCTGTCATTGAAGGTGAATTTCCCCATCGCATAGGGAAATAACTTGATATAAGCATACGATGTAGTAAACTTATAGAGGTCTGTATCCAGTAGTGTTCTAACAATCATGCTATTCGTCCTTTATATTAAAAACGTGGTAAAGTTAGCATTTGTTGAACAAAAAACAGTTTGGTGCAGGAGAATATTTAAGAAAACTGCAAAATGTTAACGTTTGGCTACTTATTTGTTAATGCACTTCGGATTCTATTAAACCATGTTATAAGAAGCCCTGTTTTGCTTTGAAAATTTGGAGATATGTAGAAAGTTCGTACCTTTGCAATGTGTTTTTCATAGTATTAGATTTAAGGTTAACAAAAGATTGGCTGTCTGGGATAGATAGCCTTTTTTTATGCCTATAAATTTGTACTTCCGCATTGGGCGCAATAGAAAAGATTATGATGGCTCATCCTGATATCATGATTGTGAACGAATATGTTAAATGTTAACGCGCGAAGTCTGAAATGTTAATGCTCTTCCGTTTCTATTAAACCGTGTTATATTATCGCCTGTTTTAGCTTGTAAATTTGCTATTTATCCGAAAGATAGTACCTTTGTACAGTGTTTTTTTCATAAGTATTAGATTTAAGGTTAACAAAGGATTGGTTGCTCGTGATGAGTAGCCATTTTTTGTTTTTATACACCAATGATTACTTCTTGACGGAAGATAAGAAATTGATTATTCCTTAATCATCGTCAGCAGCATCTTGAATTTCTCTACTGCCGTAAGTGCATGGGGCGCATTGGCAGGAAATACGATACTTTCTCCCGCCTTTACCGTGAATAGTGTGCCGTTTACGGTAATATCCGCCGTTCCTTCCAATATTTGCACAAGTGCATCGAACGGGGCACGGTGCTCGCTGAGCCCCTCGCCTTGGTCGAAAGAGAACAAAGTGATGTTTCCTGCCGGACTTTTAATCAACTGCTTACTGATAACTCCGCCTTCCGAATATTCAATAAGGGAAGCCAACCGGAGCACTGCTCCTTTGCTAAATAATTGTTCCATATCTGATTTGATTTTTAAGTATGTAATTTAAGAACACTTATCCGGTATACATTGTTTGTCTATAACAAAAAACGATTTCTATTGTTATAGGTAGTATGAAAGATTGAAAAACAGAACAATTATGAAGAAAAGAATTTTATTGTTGGGAGCACTCGCAGGTGTTTTCCTGTTGGTTTCTTGTTCGGGAGGAAACAAGAAGCAGGCAACGGTGTCCACAGTCACTCCGGAAGAGTTGGATGACGCCAGTAAGGTGATAAACTATTATCATACATCCCTCATTGTGTTGAGGCATGTGGCCAATGCAAAAGATATGAACGCTGTATTGGGATATATGGAGCAGACGGGCAAAGTGCCTGAGGTAGATCCGATAGCTCCTCCTGAGATCTCAGCAAGGGATACGGTCGAACTGATGAATCCGGGAGATTATTTCAATGCGGAAGTCCGTCAGAACTTGGTGCAGAACTATAAAGGACTGTTTGCTTCGCGGGCACAGTTTTATGCCAATTTTGATAAATTTTTATCCTATCGACAGTCCAAAAACACGGAGGAAACAGCAAAACTTCTGAAAGAAAATTACCGGTTGAGTGTGGAGATGTCCGAATACAAGCAGGTGATTTTCGACATATTGAGTCCTTTGACGGAGCAGGCTGAGAAGGAACTTCTTGCCGACGAACCGTTGAAAGAACAAATAATGGC
>CAKUYM010000099.1 GCA_934716785.1 uncultured Bacteroides sp.
GTTCTATTACAAAATTATTCTTTTGCATTTGAACAAAATATGTTCCAGTATAAAGATTATCCATTCCCAGTTGCTTCGAATTTGCTTCATGCGGATTAGTATTCCAGTCATCAAAATTTCCGGTACACCCAATTACCATCAAAGCTGATATTCCAAGCAAACTAATTTGTTGAAATAAGTTACATGTCTTCATATTTTTATTTTTGTTCTTATTAGTATCCCGCTAAAATCGGGACAAGTTTATATTTTCAAAGACTCTTAGAATAAGAGGATTCGTTTCATAAAAAACATTCATCTACTTTTACGAGACAATAATATTGATCATCATTCCTGTTTACGAAAAATAGACTTTCCTCGCCACTCTTCCGGAGCTTTCAACCGCAGCATCTGAAGAATAGTAGGAGCCACATCATATTTCATCATTGGAAAATTCAATTGTCTACCTTTGTCTATTTTATTCCCGACTACAGTGAAAAGGACATTCATGTCCTCCATACTTTTTCCACCATGTACAGCATTATGCCCTCCATGATCTGATGTAAATATTATTGCAGTTGACTTCATATCCAAATGCGTTTTGATAAAATCTACGAGTTCGCCAACCTGCCTGTCTACTTCATCACAAGCAATCAAATATTCGTTCGACTCCCATTCATACTTATGTCCAGAAGGATCTGGCTGTGAAAAATAAGTAAAAAGGAAATTGGGTGATTTTTCCTGAATATAACGCATTGACTCCTTAACAACCGCTTCGTCATCCATAGAGCACAATTTATCATAGTTGACAGCAGCCTTCGGATATAAATAACCTATGCCATCCCAAGAATAAATAACTCCTGTTTCAGCCTTTGGCATTTGGTCACGTATTACACCAAACAACGTAGGAAACATACCCCAATGATCCACATATACCGGTGGGAAATCAGGAACCTTGCTACCCCAATCAGAAAAACCATGCATCTCACTTCCTGCTCCTGACAACAAAGTTTCCCAATTGATTGCACTGGATGAAGGGAGTACACTACGACATTCCAAAGTCCAACTTCCCTCTCTAATCAAGTTTTCAATATTTTTAAAACGGCCGGGATTATTCTTTATAGCAGTAGCAGAAAATCCATCCGCCCCAATTAAAATCACATGAGCATAGCGAGGAAGTCTTGCTAACGCAGTCGTTTCACACGTTAACAGAAGGATGACTAATATCCATATATGATTCAATATTCTCATATTATATTAATATTTAGCTTAATTCATTAGCGTCCCTTTAATGTCCAATTAACAAGGGGACGATGTTCCATACCAATTCGTATTAAAAATCAAGTTTTACGGAGAAACCGATATTACGTGTACTGGGTTGCATGAAATAATCAATTCCCTGGAAATAAGTTCCCGTACTGGCCGTTAATTCAGGATCATAGGGGGCTTTATTGTAAAACATTATCAAATTTCGTCCTATCAATGAGACCTGTGCTCCCTGTATCCATTTCACCCATTTATTGACCGGTATATTATATCCTAACGAAAGTTCGGCCAACCGGATATTTGTTGCATCATACACATACATAGAACCTATACCGGAGTTTCCTCCACCGACTACTTCATAATATTCTTTCGCAGGAATGCGCTGTCCGTTTACCAATACGCCTCCATTATCACGTGCATCAGCAGAAGCCTTTGAAGCGCCAAAGAAATCCAACTTAGCCTGTGTAGATGAAACTCCTACACCACCAAAACGGGCATTGATAAGGAAACCGAGCGTTACCCCTTTCCACTCAAAATTATTACGCCATCCCATCGTGTAATCAGGATTAGCATTTCCGGCACGAACAAAATTGTCCGGATCGGAGCTGACAGTCCGGTCAACCAAGTTTACTTTTATAAATCCATGTTCGTCTGTTTTCAAAGTATTTACATAGATGTCTCCCATTTGTCCACCTTCTTTCAACACCATACGATAACCATCTGTACCGCCCATATTCATCTCACTCATAGAAACGACAGCCCCGAGAGGAGTTTCGGTAGGAGGCAACAGTTGTTTAATCTTATTCCGGTTGATAGAATAGGTGAAATTGCTGGTCCAGTTTACCGGTCCCAAAGGCTGATTAAGACCGACACTCAATTCTATACCTTTATTATCAATGCGACCTGCATTTACATAATAGCTGCTATAACCCGATCCGACTGAAACGGAAGGATTAAATAATTGATTGTAGGTAGATGATTTATAAAGGGTAAGGTCGATATTGAGTTTGCTTCCAAACAGTTTTGTATTGACACCCAACTCATAAGATTTAGTCCGCTCCGGTTTTAAATTTTTCGCAGTCAGGTAAGTCGTGGTCTGGGGGTAACCATTCAGAATTTTATACGTATTCATAGGAACAAAGCGCATAGGAGCATTACCTACCTCACTATAAGAAGCACGCACCTTCAAGAAAGACAATATATCAGACTTGATAGGCAATAGTTCCGTTAAAATGCCAGAGAGTCCTACAGAAGGATAAGGGATACTTTTCGTGTCTGTTCCCGCCAACGCACTCGCCCAGTCTATACGACCGGTTAAATCCAAATAAACCATGCTCTTATAGCCTATTTGCGCTGTAGCGAAAACAGCCTGTGTCTGATCATGGTAACCATTCTGCTGCAAACGTATCCCGGTAGTTTTTAGATTACTGAAAGTAAAGCTATTAGGAACGCTCTGCAATGGTCCTCCAACTTCAGAGAAATCATAACGAGTATCACGCAAACTTGTACCCAAAGTAGCCGTAATGGAGAAATCGCCAATGTACTTGTCAATGTTCAACATAGCATCAGCATACCACTGTGTAGTTTTAACATCCGCCTTATAGTAAGCCCCCGTATCACTACCTCCCGTAAACAACATTGATGTAGACGCTCCATACTTTTTAGTCCTTACCTCATCCGTACCATCATATTTTACACGCCCCGAGATATTCATCCAGTCAGTAATGTCAAACTTGGCTCCCAAACCCATCAGATAACGATTCTTATTATTGTTAAACATATCCCGTTCGGTTATCCAATAAGGGTTCTGCATCATCATACCTTGTTCTCCATAAGGCCAATACTGCGTTTTAAAATTGCGGGAAGCATTATAGCGTTCAAACGTTTCATATTTCACCATATTGTCTCCACGCGGGAAAAGATAAATTGGAACAATCGGATTGAAATATTGTCCTTGTGCCAGCATATTCTGTTCAGCCACATTCATATACATAAAACTTGTATCAAAATGAAGACGGTTATTCAACAAGTCAACAGTATTGCGGAATGAGAAGTTGTAGCGATTCATATCATTGTTATGAATAAGTCCGCGCGCATTCACTGATGAAAGAGAAATATACGTCTGGCTGGTCTCAGAACCCATAGAAAGGCTGACAGAGTTGTTCACATTATAACCAGTCTGGAAAAAATCTGCCGGGTCATAGCTTGTAGGTACAGCCAATTTTTCTCCCCAACTGGAATATTCTCCAGCCACCGATCCATAAGTATTCTGGAATTCGGGCATCACAAAAGGAGAATTAAATGTTGTATTGTTGGATACGCTGACAGCAACCTTGCCTGTTTTTCCTTTTTTAGTAGTAATCATAACCACACCGTTGGCGGCATCACTACCATAAAGAGCTGCAGCCGCTGCACCGGTCAGAACCGACATACTTTCAATATCATCCGGATTCAATGTCGCAATACCATCACCGGTCTGCCCCATACCTGTATACAAATCACTTGGTTGCTGGCCTGACAACTGTGGCAATGGAATACCATCCACTACATACAATGCATTATTATTACCGGAGATAGATTTCGTACCACGCATTACGACCCTGGCTCCTCCGCCCACACCGGAAGAACTTGTATTGATAGCCACACCTGCCACCTTACCGGCTAATGAATTCATAAAATTCGCATCTTTCACCGTCACCAAATCTGCCGGCTTCAACTCCTGTACATTATAAGTCAGAGCCTTAGTCTCTTTTTTAATACCCAAGGCAGTAACAACAACTTCGTTCAGTTCTGTCAAATCCTCCTTTAATACTATATGTATAGACTTATTGCCCTGTACTGTTATTTCCTGTGTGGCATATCCCGTATAAGAAACCACCAATACATCGCCTTTTTTAGCTTTCAAAGAGAAATTTCCGTCCAAATCGGTTATTGCTCCCACCGTTGTTCCCCTAATTACAATATTGACGCCAATCAACGGTTCCCCATTAGCATCCTTTACTGTACCGCTCACCAACCCTGCATTCTGTTGAGTTGTCTCATAAGCCACATTTACGTCTTGTCCCCCCATAGCTGTCATCGGCATACCAGAAGCAACCAGCAACAAGAACGAGACACCACCCCTTCTCCATCTTGAAGAAAGAGTCCACTTTGAATAATACTTGTTTTTCAATGCTGTTAACTGATTTTTTTTCATAACTTTGCAGTTAATCTAAAGATTTTAATTTAAACATTAAGTTGATCTCTGTCATCGTAGAAATTTGCAGAAATCATTTTTAGGTTCGTAAAGAGAGGGAACATTCAGTTTTCTCTCTTTTGTTTTTCATTATATTTTCATTTCATAAGCAATAGATGTTTTTATTATTAGTATTATTAGCATACCAGTATATGTATGAACATTTAAAGGTTTGTGCAAATATAGATATTATTTTTTATTCCTACAATTTCTTGGATATTTTTTCAAAAAAAACTATTTTTGCCACATAATAATTAATAAAGCCAATATGAAGATTGATCCAAACAGCAGCAAACCGCTTCACATTCAAGCAGAAGAAATAATAAGAAGGCTTATTGAAGAGGATGACTATAAAAATGGGAAATTACTTCCCAGCGAAACCGAAATGTCTGAACAATTAAATATTTCAAGGAATACACTACGCCAAGCCATCAATAAGTTGGTTATGGAAGGTCTTCTTATTAGAAAAAAAGGTGTAGGTACAAAGGTTGCCAAAAAGGGTATTGTAGGCGGCATTAAGAATTGGCTCAGTTTCTCACAAGAGATGAAAATGTTAGGAATCGAGATTCGCAATTTCGAGCTGCACATCAGCCGGAAGAAACTGACGGAGGAGATTGCCAATTTCTTCAATACAACCCCTTATTCGGATACAGAACGATGCATTGTGCTGGAAAGGGTAAGAGGAAATAAGGAATACCCTTTCGTTTACTTCATCTCATATTTCAATCCTGCCATCCCGATGACAGGAGACGAAGACTTCACCCGTCCGCTTTATGAATTATTAGAGACACAATATAATATTGTAGTAAAGACCAGCAAGGAAGAAATATCAGCCCGCTTGGCTGGAGAATTTATAGCCGAGAAATTAGAAATTAATGCCAGTGACCCTATACTGATAAGAAAGCGCTTTGTATATGATGTAAATGATATGCCTATCGAATATAATATAGGTTATTACAGGGCAGACAGTTTTACATATACTATAGAAGCGGAAAGGTAATGCTTAGGAATGGCCTGATTTCGTTTCATACACAAAATAAAATATGCGTCATTTTGTTTCATATACAAAACAAAATGACGCATATATATTCTACATATTAAAATAAGAATATATGGCACGCCTTCTATGCCCCATACCTCATCTTTACTTGTATCTGCGACCCTCCATTCACTTCCACACGCTCTTCTATGTATCCTTTCTTTCTGAACAACAAGACATCATTGGCCGGAACCTTTAGCAAATACTCACCAACGGCATTTGTTGTCCCTACAATTTTCCCAAATAATGTAGAATAAATCTCTACTTCAGGCATCAAAGTAGCTTGCATATCACGCACCGTGCCTTGCACTGTTATTTCTTTCTCTATCGTTCGGCGAGTTATAGAAGATTTCTCAGATACATCATCCGCCGTGCTCCCTATTGTGACAGTATCACGCAGGATAATGTGATCGGAAGCATCGCCAAGCATAAGTTCAAACGCCCCCGGCTCTACTTTATAAATGCCCTGTTCATCAGTAAAGCCCAAATCGGAAACAGCAACATTAAGATGCTGCATTTTCTTTTGACCGGACCTTAAATAAGTCTTGCCAAAAGCCTTGAGTTGCTTTACCGGAGTAGCGACAGAGCTTACACAATCGCGCACATACAACTGTGGCACCGCCATTCCACCGTAGCTTCCTTCATTAGACAAAGTGAACGAAACATATATTGAATCTTCGGCTACCCGCGTTTTCAAATCACTATAAGAGAATGAAGTGTAACTCAACCCATGACCAAAAGCCCACAACGGTTCGGGCGAAGAAAATACATAATCCCGCCCCGGATGTTCGTACGAACCATGCTGATGATACAATCCCTTATCGGTGGGCAAATGATTATAATAAACCGGAAGATGACCGACACTCTGCGGAAACGATACAGGAAGATGACCCGAAGGATTTACTTTTCCGAATAAGATATCAGCTATCACATTGCCACTTTGTTCGCCTCCATACCACTGGACCAATATGGCCGGAAGATGTTTCTTCTCCCACGATATGGCGAAAGGTTTTCCTGTAACCAATACCAATATAATCGGACGACCGACAGCATACAGCCGATGTATCAGTTCCTCCTGAGCCCCGGTCAGTGACAAATCCGACAAATCGAACCCCTCGCCGCAATTCGACCCGGAATAATCTCTGGCCAATGAAGCACTGGCACTGCCACAAAATACGACAGCAATATCGCTCTTACGCACTGCATCCACCGCGGCGGCTATTCCCGTAGTATCACGACTCATCAAGCTACATCCTACGGCATGATTCACCTTTACCCCATACCGACCAGCCCACGAACTGATGCCTTGCAAGGGAGTAACGCCATCTTTATTCGACCGGCTCCAACTATAATCACCAAACTGCACCTGATCGGCATTAGGACCGATAACAGCTATCGACTTCAACCTCTTTATATCAAGAGGAAGCAGCGCATTATCATTTTTAAGCAGCACCACCGATTCTTCAGATATCCGACGGGACAACTCCACACTCTCTTTCTTATGAATCTTGGCAACAGCATATCCCTTCCCGATAGGATCGTCAAATAATCCCATCCGATATTTTGCCAGAAGCACTCTCCGCACAGCCCGATCTATCAATGCTTCGTCCAGCTTACCTTCTTTCACCAAACGCGGCAATTGCTGGTAGCACAAACTTGAAGCCTCCACGTCAAGCCCGGCAGTCAAAGCCTGCTTGGCTGCATCGGCAGCATCAGCAGCCACATGATGAAAAGTATTCAGCATATCCACGGCTCCCCAATCGGCATACACATATCCCTTGAATCCCCATTGCTTACGCAACACATCGGTCAATAAATAATGCGAAGCCGAGTTCGGTATGCGGTTCCATGAATTATATGTCGACATGACCGCCTGAACAGGCAAGGAGGTTATCACTCTCTTAAACGGATACAGGTACACATCATGCAACTCACCGACACCACAATTCACCGAAGCCAGATTCAGTCCGCCCATCGGGTTGCCATGAGCGCCAAAATGTTTCAACATAGGAGATATGCCATTATCAAGATAACCTCTCACTTCTTCACAGGCAAACATCCCATTCAGAAATGGATCTTCCCCATAACATTCCTCCACTCTTCCCCAACGCAAGTCGCGCACTACATCCACACATGGAGCCAAAATCTGCCGAATGCCTTGATAATGCAACTCACCGGATATAGCCTCAGCTCTGCGATAAGCCAACGCCGGATTAAAAGTAGAAGCCAAAGCGATATTCTGCGGAAATATAGTAGACCCTTCGTGTACCGACCCGTGCAGCGACTCGGCGACAGTAAAGACCGGAATACCCAAGCGAGTCCGCTTCAATGCATACTCCTGAATGCGCGGCATATACTTCCGGCATTGCTCTGCCGTGAGAGGAAATCCCTCCACAAATCCACGGGGAGATACATCCAACAAACTTTCCAATTTCGATTCATTCAGGACCTTGTCGTCAAAGATGTCCCACGAATGAATATGGCTTATTTGAGCCACCTTTTCCTCTAATGTCATTTTGCGGAGCAAACTGTCTACCCGTTCCTCATCCGACATAAAACCGACTTGTGCGAAAACTCCCGTAGCAGCCAGTCCGCAAAATGACAATAAACAATAGATCCTGCCAAACAATCTCATTCCTTACATTTTCTATTTAAAAACAAAAGCACTCTCATTTAAAAACAAATGTATTCTCTAATTATAACAAATGCATTCTCATTTAGAAACAAAAGCATGGCTATATCCCTGCACCTTGTTCCAAGAGCCACGAGTAAAATCGGGGACTTCTACCGGAACATTGCCTTTTTCTATTGACAGTTTAGTAAGCGGAATCAAAGAACACCATTCTGCCAAATCGTATACATCCATATCGAGTGGAAGCCCGTTGTGCAAACAGTAAATCAGACGTGAGTCCATTATAAAGTCCATGCCTCCATGTCCGCCTACCTTTTTGGCGCTCTCTTCCATATCTTTCACTATCGGGTCCTTATACGCTTCCATCAATGCTTCTTTCACCGCCTCCGGCATATACTCATGCGCTGTAAATTCCGCATCTTTTGTCACCTCTGCCGGAAGATCCTTACTATCGAGCGCATATCCTTCTACCGGATATTTATTGGCAAAACCTTTTGTTCCGGTAAGCTGATACAGACGGCTGTAAGGGCGTAGAGATGCCACATTATGCTCTATATGTATTGTTTTTCCTTTCTGAGTACGCAGTAATGTAAGCGTAACCTCCCCATTTTGGAAGCCGACCGCGTCTTTCGCCCTGCCATGTTCTTCCAGATATGCAGGCAGTGACACCGGATCACTGTCCATTGCCACCAGTCGTGTAAGGCGGTCTCCCCGATGGATATCCAGCAATTGGCACACCGGTCCTAAGCCATGAGTAGGATACACGTCTCCCCGGTTCTTCATATTATACTGCATACGCCAATCGGCATTATAGTCGGTCCAGATATCGGCAAGACAGTGATTGTATGCACCCTTCACATGAGTTATCTCCCCGAAAAGTCCCTGCCGGGCCATATTCAAAGTAGTAATCTCGAAGAAGTCATAAACGCAGTTCTCCAACATCATACAATGCTTTCTTGTACGTTCGGCCGTATTTACCACATCCCATATTTCGTCCAATGTCATAGCAGCCGGCACTTCGCACGCCACATGCTTGCCGTGCTCCATGGCGTATAGCATGACCGGTGTGTGGTGCACCCAGTCGGTAGCGATATAAACCAAGTCGATGTCCGGACGGTCGCATAGTTTTTTCCACGCATTTTCGTCGCCATAATACACATCGGCTTCCTCCATTCCTGCATGTTGCAACATCTGGTTGCATGAGTCCACACGCCATTGGTTCAAATCACAAAGAGCCTTTACCTGTATGTGCTGCTGATAAGTAAAACGACGCACAGCCTCCGTGCCTCTGGCACCCAGTCCCACAAAACCAATACGTACCGTATCTATAGGATCGCAAGTCAGTCCTATCACATCTTGCTGTCCTGCCGGACGCTCAGGAGTTTCTATATGTACACAACAACTGTCATCAGCGTTCTTCTTGACAGAACCTCCGCATGCCGCCAATCCGACAGAGACACACAGCAGCATGCATCCTACCCAATATATAAATATCTTTTTCATGATAAACTTCCTATTCAATTGTAATTAGAATTTAGAAAAAAATTAATCAATAACCCGGATTATTTAATACCAAGCCTTTTCCATCGGTTATAGCCGACAATGGCAACGGATAAAGCTCTTTATTCTTATTGGCATAAGAAGTACCCTTCACCGTCTGCGCATGCGACACGAACTTATCGAAACGGATCAAGTCCGCGCGATACTGCCCGTTTTCACACCAGAACTCATGGCAGCGTTCCTTCAACAAGCAGTCTACGAATTTATCCTGCGTGTCAATAGCGCTTGCCGGAAGTTCGGCCAAACCGGCACGCTCGCGTATGGTATTAATGAGCGAACGCGCTTCTTCCTTATCGGCAGCAGTAGAGCCGTTTTTAAGATAAAGAGCTTCCGCCAATGACAAATAAGCATCGGCATAGCGGAAAATAATAGGATCGATCATGCTCTTTCCACCATTTCCCTGCACATTCGTATCGTATCCGTATTTCATCGGAATAGGTCCCAGCTCCATGTGCTTGCCCGGATTCTCACGGTTCACGATTGTTCCGTCTTTTGATTTATAGCTATCAACCAGATAAGTGCGGCGAGTATCTCCCGTTTCGAAAGAGTCGTAGAAATACCACGTGCTATTCAATGATTCATATCCCGATGACATGCCATGGTCATCAAAATCGGTAGGCAATACAAACATATGCCAGTCGTTCCAGCTTACCATCTCCGTATTTACAGGCAAAGCCCAGATAATCTCTTTGTTGGCAGCTCCCTGTCCGCCTGTCTCAAACATTGCCGGATAGCTGGCGGACAATGAATATCCCATCGACGATGACATCAACTCACGAGCCAATGTGACCACTTTATCGTAATAAGTCTTATCGGATACCGTTTCGTGCAGATAAAGACGAATCAGCAACATATCGGCCAGCCCTCTGCTGAAACGACCGTATTCGACCTCTGACGGAGACGGCAAATTGGCAGCAGCGAAAGTCAAGTCACTCTCTATATACTTCACCATATCCTCCTTGCTGAGTCGGGCAAGCGGCTTTTCTTTAATAGGATTCTCCAGTTCCTCTTCCGTAGCCACCACAATCGGGCCGAACATATCATACAGATAATAGCAAATCAATCCACGCGCACAGCGAACCTCGGCCTCATATTTTTTCTTTTTCTCATCCGACAGGAAAGAAGCCTTGTTTATATCAGCCAATACGGAAGTGCAGCGGCTCACGTCGTTTACCCAACCGTCACTATATCCGTCGGTATCGGTATAATAAAAACGTGTCAAGTCTGCCGTAGTCGGGAAATAGTTCAAGTCGGAAATATCTTTCAAGAAACCTCCCTTGCAAGTCAGTATCTCGGTGGTCAGGTCGTTCACCGCCGTTACTCCCCGCTCGCTTGTGGCAAACAGGCCGTCGAACCAACTGGAACGGACAGAATAATAACAAGAGTTGACCATCGACTCTATATCATTTTCCGATTGAGGGAAATTAGACGGATTTATATCCGAGTAATCAACCGGATCAAGTTCAACGCAGCTATTCAATGAGGTTCCTGCCAAAAGCATGGCACCCAATACAATCGTATAATAATATTTTTTCATAATGTGTCCTATCATTTAAGGTGATTAAAAAGAAATATCTACACCGAAACTGAATGTACGCGCGTTAGGATATGCGGCAGCATACGAATCGGTCTCCGGATCAAGCCCTTTGTAGGGAGTGATGACAAACAGGTTATTGACAGAAGCATAGAAACGTACATTGCTCAGCACTTTAGTTCTTGATATCAATGATTTCGGCAATGTATATCCCAAGCTGATGTTCTGCATACGGATAAACCACGCTTTCTGATAGAAGAAATCACCGGCCGTATAGTTTGTACCTGTGACATAATACGAACTCGGACGAGTGGTAGACGGATTCTCGAATGTCCACCTGTCTTTTACGATACGCAGCATATTATATCCCATCTGTGCTATATTGGTTCCTCCCAGACCATAGTCCATATCTGTAGGGTCGAGCATGATACGATCAAACATTCCATTGAACATGAAGCTGAAATCGAATCCTTTATAACGGAATGAGTTGGTCATACTTGCCATCCATCCCGGATCGGTTGTTCCTATCAGTTCCGTATCGGCTTCGTCTATCTTTCCATCAGGCTGTCCGGTGAGCATGAAGCGTCCGTTTTCGTCCACTTTCGGATTTCCATTCTCGTCGCGCACATATCCGTTGAGGTCTTTTATAACAATCTGTCCGGGACGCAAATCGGGCTGGGCGGCAGGTGCTTCTTCACCAATCTGAAGGATATGGTCGGCACGGCGTGCATAAATAGCCCGGATAGGATCGGTTACTTTCTCGTACACATTAGGCTTCCAGTCCGGCGTGCGTTCTTTCCACTTATCCTCATATTTGGAGAATGTAAATGCGGTAGACCAATTGAAATCGCGAGTCTGGATATTGTGTGTATTGATGGTCAGTTCGACACCCCGGCTACGCGTTTCTCCTACATTGGCCATGATACGTTTCACTTCCTGATAAGTATTGAGCGGCTTATAGTTCAGCAGGTCGGATATGGTGCGTTGGTATAACTCCAGAGAACCCGATATACGATTCTTCAAGAAGCCGAAATCAATACCCAAGTTCCACTCGCTGGTAGTTTCCCATTTCAGGTCCGGATTCTCCAGACGGCTTTTCAATACACCCGTCACTGTCTTATAATCTGAATTCACCCAGCTTCCCTGAGCTCCATAGCTGGCAAACGCATTGGTGGAGATATCGGCATTACCAGTCTGTCCCCAGCTAAGACGAAGTTTCAAGTTGGACAACCATTCGGCTTTCTTCAAGAAGTTTTCCTCGCTCATTGTCCATCCCAAGGCAACCGACGGGAAGTATCCCCATTTGTTGTTCTTGGCAAACACACTGGCACCATCGGCACGAAGTGTGGCGGTGAGCAAGTAGCGTCCTTTCAGTACATATCCGGCACGGAAGAAATAAGAAAGCATCTTATTTTCCGTAGCATCCGATTTTACTATCTTATTGCCTGTACCGGCCTCTATATTGTTGTAAAGAAACGCATCGGTGGTGAAATTATTATTTCCTAATTCGGACGCGTTATAGTTGAACTTCTCGTAAGACACACCCGCCAACAAGTTAAGGCTGTGAATATCGGCGAATGTACGTTGGTAAGTCGCAGTACCTTCCATCAGATACTGGTTGTTGGCAGTGT
>CAKUYM010000100.1 GCA_934716785.1 uncultured Bacteroides sp.
CTTTAGCTCCACCGGAACGGCTTGGCAGATGACATACGAATACATCGAGCGTGTCGCCTGTCAGTAACAGACCGCTGACATGCAGCAAGTCTCTGGTTGGACGGTGCCGGTTGAAAGGAGAAATAGGGACAGAACGGGATGATAATAATTTGAACAGATCCCGCTGATAGAGCAAAGCTACATCAATACCTCTTAAATCGGGAGAGTTCGTCATGACATAACGGTAATCAAGTTCTTTCAAAGGAGAACGTCGGGTGAGGTCACGCAGCACTGTATCATTTTCTACTTCACAAAGACCTACAAGAGCCGGCGGATTCCATTCGCCAACCGCGGTGATGACACGTGCGATATCAGTTAATTTCTTTTTGTATCTGCCGTAATTCCAATGACGTATCGCATCGGGAAGAAACTCATGGTCATTCTTCAGGCTGTCGTGATGGGTGTCAAACAAATTTTCTATATTCCAACTAACAACTCGGAAAGGAATTTTTTCTTTGGCGAGAGGAGGGTGCAGATAAGGAAAATCTTGTTTATATGGAGAAACTTGTTTATAAGAAAAATCTTGTTTGCAGGAGAAAACTTGTGCTACACCATAGGAAGGAGCAAGGAAATCGCCCCCCAATATGTTCATAGCAAAAAAGAGTATGGCAACAGCTACTCTTTTTTTACTGTTACCATAACTCTTTGCCTGTAGGCTATGTCTTTTATTATTTTGCAGGAACATGCACTAAAATATCCAACAGGTGCTTCCAGAACTTATCCACAGTGGGGATAAGCATCCGTTCATCGGGAGAGTGTACACCGGTCAGGGTAGGTCCGAAAGAAATCATATCCAGTGCTGGATACTTGTCAAGGAACAGGCCGCATTCCAGTCCGGCATGGATGGCTTTCACTTTGGCATCCACACCGAATAAGCGTTTGTAAGATTCGGTTGCCACATTGAGGATAGCCGAGTGTGGATTCGGTTTCCATCCCGGATAACCTTCGCCGAAGGTCACTTCTGCTCCTGCCAACCGGAATACGGCACGTACGGTATTTGCCATATCATTGCGTGCAGACAAGATAGAACTGCGTTGGCTGGTTTCAATACGGATAATATTGTCGGGCTTCATCTTTACGGATGCAAGGTTTGTGGAAGTTTCCACCAGTCCCGGGATATCCTGGCTCATAGCATATACGCCATGAGGAGCAGCATACAGAGCTTTCAACAAGCGACCGGTTGTATCTTGGTCAATGGCAGTCTTGCGGGGACTTTCCGATTCAAGAACTAATTTCAGGTCAGGCTCTACAACAGACAATTCATCTTCCATTTCACTGGCAAAGATGTTCAGTTCGGTACGCACGTCATGTTTGGCATCTTCGGGAACGGCACACACGGCATATGCTTCGCGAGGGATGGCATTGCGCAGATTACCGCCATTGATTTCGCAGAGATACAAGTCATAATTGTCGGCTATACGGGTAAGGAAACGATTCAGAATCTTGTTCGCATTTCCTCGTCCCAAGTGGATATCTCCACCGGAATGACCGCCCTTCAGTCCTTTCACTTCTACTTTGAAAAAGAAATATCCGGCAGGAACTTCTATCTCCTTGTATGCAAATTCTGCAACGGAATCAATGCCACCCGCACATCCGATAAAAATCTCCCCTTCATCTTCAGAGTCGAGGTTCAAAAGAATGTCACCGCTCATAAAGCCCTCTTTCAGAGCAAAAGCTCCTGTCAGCCCGGTCTCTTCGTCTACGGTAAACAAGCATTCCAGTGGTCCGTGCTCGATACTGTCATCTGCAAGGATAGCCAGTTCTGTAGCAACACCGATACCATTGTCGGCACCGAGGGTTGTTCCTTTAGCTTTCAGCCATTCTCCGTCTATTTCCGTTTCGATGGGATCGGTGAGGAAGTCGTGTTGAACATCATTGTTTTTTTCGCACACCATGTCTATATGTGATTGCAGTACAACAGTCTGCAGGTTCTCCTTACCAGGAGTGGCAGGCTTTTTTATCAGTACATTACCGGCTTCGTCCACTTTGGTCTCAAGGTTATGTTTGGCTCCGAAGGCTTTCAGATAGGCAATGATTTTTTCTTCCTTCTTTGAGGGGCGCGGCACTTGGCAGATTTCTTCGAAATACTTGAATACGCCGGCAGGCTTTAAATCTTTTTTTTCCATGCTGTTTTCTTTATTATAATAAGGAATAGAAAAGTGGCTTTAACCTCTTCTATTGCTAAATATGGTTAATTTGACAGGCTTATCTGAACTCATATCTCATTAAAGCCTATCTTTGCATTCACAAAATTAATAGAAATGGTTGAGACTATACTGATAACTTTGTTAATAGTTGCTATTTCCCTGTTATTATTGGGGGTGAAAGTATTCTTTACGAAGAATGGAAAGTTTCCTAATGGTCATGTGAGCGGGAACAAAGTGTTGCGTGAGAAAGGTATCGGATGCGTTCAGTCTCAAGACCGTGAAGCGCAGAAGAAACCGCGCTTTTCTATTGATGAGTTGGAAAAAGCCTTGAACGATAGTATGAATTAAATATTTAAAAACAATACTTATAAATTATGAATAGAATGAACTACTTCATGAACGGTCTGGCTGCTATTGCGTTTATCGTTTTATTTTCGCAATGTGCCGGAAAAGCTGACAATCAAGTTACTACTGCACCTCTTCAGGCTAACGCCGGACTGTCAGGAATGAAAATTGCCTATGTTGAAATCGATTCGCTGCTTGCTAAATACAACTTCTGTATCGACCTGAATGAGGCGATGGTAAAGAAGAGTGAAAACGTGCGTTTGACGTTGAATCAAAAAGCTAACGCGTAGAATAAGGAAAAACAAGAGTTCCAAAAGAAAGTCGAAAATAATGCATTCTTGTCACAGGACAGAGCTCAACAAGAGTACAACCGTTTGGCTAAACTGGAACAAGACTTGCAGGAATTGAGCAACAAACTTCAGAATGGACTGATGGAAGAAAACAACAAGAATAGCTTGCAGTTCCGCGATTCTATCAATGCTTTCCTGAAAGAGTATAACAAGACTCATGGATATAGCTTGATTTTCAGCAATACAGGTTTTGATAATCTGCTTTATGCTGATAGTGCGTTCAATATTACAAAAGAAATTGTGGATGGATTGAATGCAAGATATTCACCTGCAAAGAAATAATTTTCAAAAAATATGTTTATAAATATAATGGAGATACTCCGCTCTTTGCGATGAAGTGCGGAATATAAAATATAGAAATTTTGTTTGTGTTGGTGCCTGTTCAAGACTGTGAAGTTATGAGCAGGTTTTTTTATTTATTTTCTTTTATCTTCTTTCTTTTTCTTCCTCTTGCGGAATACGGAAAGCTGTATAAAGCTCGAGTATGGCAGCGATAGTAAGGCAGGCAATCCACTCGTTGCCGCGTGTGGTGAACATGAAGGCTCCGGTCAGTATGAGAGCCAATGCTCCGAATATCTGTTGGATGCGCAGGCGTTTCAGTGTCTTGCTTTTTCCTTTGACGGGCATGTTCACTTGTGCCAATGCGATAAATCCGGCTCCAACGGTATAGATATAGGGAGCATAAATCCATCCGGTGATAAATACGGAAGCTCCGGCAAGAGCCATAATAGCGCCGACGACAAAAAGGGCAGGTGTTAATTGTTTCATTCTTTATTCTTCAAAAACGTAAATATCTTCATTGGGCTTTTTCATCAAGTATTTCTCGCGGGCGATCTGTTCGATGGCGTCCGGATTGGTGTTCAGTTCATTGAGACGCTTCGTGTTCTCTTCATAATCCGTCCGGTACTTTTCTATTTCTTCTTTCAGTTGACTGATTTCACGTTCATATCCGAGACGGCGAACCAAGCTGTTTTCATCCAGAAAACCTATGATGACAGCAAATGCGACAACCGTAATGAGATACTTGCGCCTGCATATGAAATTCCAAATACTGATTAGTTTACTCATAATTTCTCTTTTTATTATCCGCAAAGATAAAACTAATAACTTAAAAACTTATCGCTTCGGCTTCAAAACTTCTTTCTCCATATCTTATACTTATTACTTTTTTGTGTACATTTGCACTAAAAGCAAAAAACAGAGAGAATCCCGGATATGGAAAATTATATTGTATCAGCCCGTAAGTATCGTCCGTCCACGTTTGAGTCAGTGGTTGGGCAGCGGGCGCTGACTACTACGTTGAAAAATGCGATTGCCACTCAAAAGCTGGCGCATGCTTATTTGTTCTGCGGTCCGCGTGGGGTAGGGAAGACTACTTGTGCGCGTATCTTTGCCAAAACCATAAATTGTATGACGCCTACCGCCGATGGTGAGGCTTGTAACCAGTGCGAATCCTGTGTGGCATTCAACGAACAGCGGTCATATAATATCCACGAACTTGATGCCGCTTCCAACAACTCGGTAGACGACATCCGTCAGTTGGTGGAGCAAGTGCGCATTCCACCGCAGATAGGAAAATATAAAGTCTATATCATTGACGAGGTGCATATGCTATCGGCATCTGCTTTCAATGCGTTTCTGAAGACACTCGAAGAACCGCCCCGTCATGCTATCTTTATTTTGGCGACAACAGAAAAACACAAGATCCTTCCCACCATTCTTTCCCGTTGTCAGATCTATGACTTCAATAGGATTAGTGTGGAAGATACGGTGAATCATTTGTCATATGTTGCTTCAAAAGAAGGTATCACGGCAGAACCGGAAGCATTGAACGTGATAGCGATGAAGGCGGATGGCGGTATGCGTGATGCCTTGTCTATTTTTGATCAAGTGGTGAGTTTCACCGGTGGAAATATCACGTACAAGAGTGTGATTGATAATCTGAATGTACTTGATTACGAATATTATTTCCGCTTGACGGATAGCTTTCTTGCGAATAAGGTAAGCGATGCATTGTTGCTGTTCAATGATGTATTGAATAAGGGATTCGATGGGAATCACTTTATAACAGGCTTGTCTTCTCATTTCCGCGACTTGCTGGTGGCCAGGGATGCGGTGACGCTGCCTTTACTGGAAGTGGGGGCAAGTATACGTCAGCGCTATCAGGAACAGGCGCAGAAATGTCCGTTGCCTTTTTTGTATCGGGCGATGAAACTCTGTAATGAATGTGATTTGAATTACCGCATCAGCAAGAACAAGCGCTTGCTGGTAGAACTGACCTTGATACAGGTTGCACAGCTTACCACCGAGGGGGATGACGGTAGTGGTGGGCGTAGCCCTAAGAAGATATTAAAACCCGTATTTACTCAACCTGCGGCTGCTCTGCTGCCGCAGGTTGCTTCTGCAACACCGGTACAACAGAATCCGGCTCATCCATCTTCATCTTCACCACAGCCTGCTGTCGGTAATGCTACTGCTGCCCGCCAAGTACAGGCACCTTCGGTGGCGCAATCCGTATCGCCTTCTTATCCGAATGCAACGGCTTCTCCGACTTCGCCTCAGGGGGCGGCAACCTCTCAATTGGTGAGGGAGGAGCAACGGAAGGTTCCGGTCATGAAGATGTCCAGTTTGGGTGTGTCCATCAAGCATCCGCAGCGTGGGCAAGAGACTCAGCATATAGCTGCGACTACTGCTCCTAAGGTGGAAATACAGCAGGAAGAGGATTTGATATTCAATGATCGTGACTTGAACTATTATTGGCAGGAATATGCGGCGCAACTGCCGAAAGAGCAGAATGCCCTTGCCAAGCGTATGCAGATGCTTCATCCTGCATTATTCAAGAACTCCACAACTTTTGAAGTGGTAGTGGATAATGAAATGGCAGCTAAAGACTTTACCGCCTTGATTCCTCAATTGCAGGAGTATCTTCGTGGCCGGTTGAGAAACAGTCAGGTGGCGATGAAGGTGCGGGTCAGTGAGCCGTCGGAAACGGTTCGTCCGGTAGGACGCGTAGAAAGATTCCAGATGATGGCCCAGAAGAATCAGGCGTTGATGCAACTGAAAGAAGAATTCGGGCTTGAACTATACTAATCTTTTGATGAGGTCATCTTTTAGAGGAATTCATCTTTTTGAAGTCTATATTTTTTTAGAGTTTGTACATCAATACTACATAACCTTGCACGATTGACCATTAACAGGAATCGTGCAGGGTTTTTCTTTAATGTATTCTGTTATTTGTACGGTCAGTATATCCATCCGACGGCATCTTTGCCGGCATGATAATCCATAAGATTATATAAATGATTACTCCGGCAAAAGCTGTGAAGAATGTAGCCAAGACATATACAATTCTCAGTAAAGTCGAATCCCAGCCGAAATACTCTGCGATTCCGGCGCATACTCCGGCAATCATGCGGTCGGAAGAACGGGTTAGCTTTTTGTTATTTTCCATATATGGTCTAATTTTTTAGTGCGATGAAAGTACAAATATACGGATTCTTTTTTATTCTGAGTCGCAAAGTTGTTTGTGTGAATTGTTAAATCCCTTCTCCTCCTTATTAACATTGCAATCTTGCTTGTCTGCATCCCTTCATTGATGGGAATAAACGGACTGCGAGAATGATAGAAAGTGTTGTTTTGATAAATGCAGATATCATTCCGGTATACCAATCCATCGTAACCGGCTCGTATCGTAACCGTGGCGTTCGGCAGCAGTGACCAGCTTTCTCTTTATCTCCTCGGGCAGTTGTGGCGTCCGGCTCAGTATCCAGAGATACTTATCTGTGCTACTCCCTATGAGTGCATAGTTGTAATTCTTCTTATCCAGTTCCAATATGTAATAATCCGAGTAGAAGTTGAGGAAGAAAGAAACTTTCAGTTTGCCCGGTTGTGTAGGATCGGGTATTTTGGCTTGTCCGTTTGCAATCTTATTGATATCGTGAGGAGAGCAGCGTTTGCATCCTCGGTTTTCTACGCGGATAGTGCCATTGGGTCGGAGCGTGTAAGTGGCAGTCACATTGACAAGATCACGTTCGAATCGGTTCTCGAAACGGGCTATCTCGTACCAGAGTCCCATATAGCGGTTTAAGTCAAGCGTTTGAACCGTACTGTGGTCTGTTCCTTTAAAAAGCTGCTCCACATTGGAGACCGAAAATTGAAATCCTGCTTCTAAAAGACGTGTAGGGCGTACCCGCCTGCCGGACGTAAAGATGGAAGCGGCTTCCCCATAAAGCATTCGAAAGATTGCCTGAGGCACTACAACTGTTGTCCACGCATGGTATGCTTTCGCCATTTCACGGGTAAAGAAGTATTGGGAGACTTGTTGCGGAGCAACGAGATTAAATACGCCATGCGTCTCCTCATGGCTGATAAAAAACTCCATTGCCCGACAGAGATCGCGTATATCTATCCATGGAAAAGACTGTGTGCCGGGACCGATGGCTGTAGCAATCTTCGTGGCTTGCAATGGACGGAGCATCTGTTGCATCGCACCGCCATCCGGCGAAAGAACAACGCTGAAACGGGTAATGACAAGCCGCGTATGCTCCGGACAGCGTTTTGCTTCTTTTTCCCATGCATAACAAAGATCGGACAGGAATCCCTCTCCACGGGTATGGGTATATTCGTCCACCTCTGCCATTGCGGGATAATAGCCTACGGCAGAAGCAGAAATCATCAGTTTCGGTTTTGTCCGTACGGCATTCAGCGCACGGATGATACGGTGCGTGACGACAACACGGCTATCGAAAAGTTCCTGACGGTGTTCCGGTGTCCAGCGTCTATTTATCGGTGCTCCTGCCAGATTGATGATAACATCGCAATGTGCCAGCGTTTGAATCAGATGCCCGGACATGCCTTCGCGAAACATCGACCTTCCTAAAGGAATCACGCGATGTCCGCCCTTTCGGGTCAGATAATTGGAGAGATGTTTGCCGATATATCCGGTGGCTCCGGTCATTGCTATATTCATTTTTTATTCTATTGTAATTCAACTCTGTTAGAAAAACGTATAAAAAGCAGGAAAAGTTCTTTGAAAAAGGCAAAATGAGGTTATCTTTGCATGGCAGACTTAAATATTGAATAAATATTGAAATGAAGAAACTGATAAAGATCAACTATATTCTTACTCTTGTATTAACATGCTGCATTGGTGCCACTATTCCTATTCTGATAGGCAGCAGCCGGATCAATGAGCCGCATTCCGCGAAATCGGAAGTACCTTATTGCGTTACTCCTCCTACTGTGCCTACCCAAGTCACTTTTGACAAAACCATCATTGATCTTCGTCGCTACGACCGTCGCGAACGGATGGATCGTGAAATGATGTCATTTACCTATATGCACTCTACCACCATGCTTCTGATAAAGCGTGCCAATCGGTATTTCCCCATCGTGGAGCCGATATTGAAAGCAAATGGCGTGCCCGACGACTTCAAGTATCTGATGGTGATAGAAAGTAATTTGAACAACATTGCCCGCTCTCCTGCCGGAGCGGCCGGATTATGGCAATTCATGCCTACCACCGGACGAGAATTCGGGTTGGAAGTGAATGACAACGTAGACGAACGCTACAACATTGAAAAAGCAACAGTAGCCGCCTGTAAGTATTTCAAACAGGCGTATGGCAAATATGGCGACTGGATGGCTGTGTCCGCCGCTTACAATGCGGGACAGGCACGCATCTCTTCCCAGCTCGACAAGCAATTGGCGAGTCATGCCATGGATTTATGGCTGGTAGAAGAAACATCCCGATATATGTTTCGTTTGTTAGCAGTCAAGGAAATATTCAGTAATCCGCAGCGTTATGGATTTCTCCTGAAAAGAGAACACCTCTATCCGGTCATTCCGTATAAGAAAGTGACAATAAACGCTCCTATAGATAACTTGAGCGATTATGCCAAACAGCAAGGCATCACCTATGCGCAACTTCGTGACGCTAATCCGTGGCTGCGAGACACCTCATTGAAGAATAGAACAGGAAAGACATATGTTCTCCATATTCCCACGCAGGAAGGAATGCACTACGATCCGAAAAAGACGGTTGCCTACAATGAGAATTGGGTGATTGATTAACGGGAAACGAATTAGGAAGAGTATATATTTATCAGATATGCGTTTTTGTCAGAGATACGTTTTGTTATGAAACTGAAAGAAAGAATTCACCGTTTTCTGCATGACGAGCAACTAAAACGAAAGTTGTACGTCATTATTTTCGAATCGGACACTCCTGCCGGGAAATTGTTTGATGTGATTCTTATCGGCTGTATCTTAGTCAGTGTGTTGCTCGTCATCATTGAAAGCCTGAAAGGACTTCCCTCATATCTGTCAACTCCGTTCGTCGTGCAAGAATACCTTTTCACGGCTTTTTTCACATTCGAGTATCTGACAAGGATTTATTGCTCACCCCATCCCAGAAAATACGTTCTTAGCTTTTTCGGTATTGTAGACCTGTTGGCCACTTTGCCACTTTATATAGGATTGCTTTTCCCCGGTGCACGCTATCTGCTCATCATACGCACTTTCCGGCTGATACGTGTATTCCGTGTATTCAAACTGTTCAATTTCCTAAATGAAGGTGAACGGTTGCTTACAGCCTTGCGAGAGAGCAGTAAGAAAATTGCCGTATTTTTCTTGTTTGTCGTTATATTAGTGATTTCCATCGGAACCTTGATGTATATGATTGAAGGCGTACATCCCGGTTCGCAGTTCGACAATATCCCCAATAGTATCTATTGGGCGATTGTCACCATGACTACCGTAGGCTACGGAGACATTACTCCGGTCACGGGTTTGGGAAGATTTCTTTCTGCCTGTGTGATGCTCATCGGTTACACCATTATTGCCGTTCCGACGGGCATTGTATCAGTCTCGATGATGAAAGACTATAAGCTTAAGATGAACAAGGAATGTCCCAATTGCCATCGTTCCGGACATGAGGACAATGCAATATTTTGCAAATATTGTGGAAGTATCCTGAATCCGGACGACATAATCGAACTCCCGAAAGATAAAACAAAAGAGAACTCGGAAGATGAGACAAAAGAAAATTCGGAGGAAGAGCTGAAACCGAAATAACGGATGGAACAAAAGACGGATGACTTAAAGCAAAGATGAAAAACAATTTTTACCCCCTATATTTATGAATAAACATCTTAAAATCGCAGTAGCTCTATTAGTAGCTTTACCGGCATTGGTCATCGCACAGGTGCGCACCGAGCAAACCTTTGAAAAGGGATGGAAGTTTACCCGTGACGATGACAAGGAATTCCATCAGAAAGAGTATGATGATGCCAAATGGCAATCCGTTACCGTCCCGCACGATTGGGCTATCTACGGTCCCTTCAGCATTGACAACGACAAACAGACTGTGGCTATCACCCAAGACGGTCAGAAAGAGGCAATGGAACATGCCGGGCGTACAGGCGGCCTTCCTTTTGTAGGAGTAGGCTGGTATCGTTTGAATTTCGAGGTTCCGGAATTCTCTTCCGGCAAGAGAGCAACCCTAATCTTTGACGGTGCCATGAGTCATGCCCGTGTGTATGTCAACGGACAGGAAGCGGGCTACTGGCCCTACGGCTACAGCTCTTTTAGTATTGATGCCACCCCTTACTTGAAAGCGGGAGAGCAGAACACATTAGCTGTCCGCTTGGAGAACGAGACCGAATCTTCGCGGTGGTATCCGGGTGCGGGGCTGTATCGAAACGTTCATTTAGTGATCAACGAGGATGCGCATATCCCGACATGGGGAACGCAACTGACTACTCCTGTCGTGACAAAGGAGTTTGCCAAGGTGAACTTGAAGACCAAACTCCAATTTCCTACCGGCAAGTCCATTACCGATTATCGTATCGTGACCGAACTGAAAGCTCCCGACGGAAAAGTAGTAGCTGTCAATGAGGAAAAAGGTACAAAGTATGACGGAAAAGTCTTTGAACAAGATTTCGTGATAGATGCTCCTTCACTTTGGTCGCCCGACTCACCGTCACTCTATTCTGCCGTATCCAGAGTTTACGAAGGAAGTATGTTGAAGGACGAGTATACTACGCCTTTCGGTATCCGTTCCATTGAAATCATTCCGAACAAAGGATTTTATCTGAACGGTGAACGTACCCAGTTTAAGGGGGTATGCAATCATCACGACTTAGGTCCTTTGGGTGGCATAGCCAACGAAGCCGGTATCCGTCGCCAAATACGTATTTTGAAAGACATGGGTTGCAACGCTATTCGTACTTCTCACAATATGCCCGCACCGGAATTAATCCGTGCTTGCGACGAAATGGGTATGATGGTGATGGCAGAATCATTTGACGAATGGAAAGGTGCTAAATTGCAGAACGGCTACCATAAACTTTTCGATGAGTGGGTGGAGAAGGATTTGGTGAATCTGATTCATCAGTTCCGCAACAATCCCAGTGTGGTGATGTGGTGTGTCGGCAATGAAGTCCCCGACCAATGGAATGGTGACCGCGGACCGAAACTGTCTCGTTTCCTACAGGATATTTGTCATCGCGAAGACCCTACGCGTCCTGTCACTCAAGGTATGGATGCTCCCGATGCTGTGGTAAATAACAATATGGCTGCTGTGATGGATGTGGCCGGATTCAATTATCGCCCGCATAAATATCAGGCGAACTACAAAAAACTTCCGCAGCAGATTATATTGGGCAGTGAGACAGCTTCAACGGTCAGCTCACGAGGTGTGTACAAATTGCCGGTTGTCCGCCGGGCGATGCAGAGGTATCCGGATCATCAGGCCTCCTCTTATGACGTAGAGCACTGTGGATGGTCCAATCTGCCCGAAGATGATTTCATCCAGCATGAGGACTTCCCTTATTGTATCGGAGAGTTTGTTTGGACAGGATTCGATTATTTGGGCGAACCCACTCCTTATTATACAGACTGGCCAAGCCACTCTTCTTTATTCGGAATCATCGACCTTGCCGGATTGCCGAAAGATCGTTATTATCTCTACCGCAGCCATTGGAACAAGAAAGAGGAAACGCTTCATATCCTGCCACATTGGAATTGGGAAGGACATGAGGGCGAAGTAGTGCCGGTATTTGTCTATACCAACCATCCGTCTGCCGAGCTGTTTATCAACGGTAAGAGTCAAGGAAAGCGTACAAAAGACCTTTCGGTGACGGTAGACAACAGTGCGGATTCGACTTCAACCGCCAACTTCAAGCGTCAGCAGCGTTATCGTCTGATGTGGATGGATACGAAGTACGAACCGGGTACGGTGAAAGTGGTAGCTTACGATAAAGACGGTAAGGCCGTTGCCGAAAAGGAGATCCGCACAGCCGGCAAACCGCATCATATCGAACTGATTGCGGATCGCACGCAAATCAAGGCGGACGGAAAAGACTTGTCGTTTGTCACAGTCAGGGTGTTGGATAAAGATGGAAATCTCTGTCCGTTGGCGGATAATGTAATCAGCTTCAAGGTGAAAGGCGCAGGTACATACCGCGCAGGAGCCAACGGAAATCCTGCTTCGCTCGAATCATTCCAGACTCCGAAGATGAAAGTCTTTAGCGGTATGATGACTGCCATCGTTTCTTCTTCGGAGAAACCGGGTAAAATTACACTGGAAGCCACCGGAAAAGGATTGGTGAAAGGTGTGTTGGAAATAGAAAGTAAATAAAAAAAATAATCCCCCTGCTACGGCTCAGTGGGGCAGGGGGATTACTTTTGCTTCTCTGTCAGATACTTCCAATAACGCACAGGCATATCCTGTTTGTGCTTTCTCGGATTCATACGCTCTTTTATGCAGACAGCCTTGAAGTAGGTCTTCCAAAGTTGTTGGAAGAGTTTTTCATCTTCATCCATGATACTTTCGTCCAGCATTCCCGTAATCAAGTGGGATTCGCGACTGTCATCATCAAAATAAATCGTAGTCACTTCCTGCAAGTCATAGTAAAAG
>CAKUYM010000101.1 GCA_934716785.1 uncultured Bacteroides sp.
TATGCTTACTCCTGCTATTTCTTATAGTCGGTTGCCAACACAATACAGACACAAGCCCTTCTGTATTAAAAGAAATTTGCCAAAGATTATTTCCTCGGCATGCACAGTCATTTCTATTCGAATTACTGACAGATTCTATTGAAACAGACCGTTTTATACTGGAATCGAGTCAAGGGAAAATACGGATAAAAGGAAACAATCGGAACTCTTTGGCTGCCGGTTTGAATCATTATCTGAAAAACTACTGTCACACCCATGTTTCCTGGTATGCCTCAGAGGCAGTAGAGATGCCAGATGTACTGCCGGAGATTCCTCAGCCAGTATATATTCGTGCCAAATGTGACAATCGTTTTTTTCTCAACTATTGCACATTCGGTTATACCATGCCCTATTGGAAATGGCAGGACTGGGAACGACTGATAGACTGGATGGCATTAAACGGAGTCACCATGCCTCTTGCCATTACCGGCCAAGAATCTATTTGGTATAAAGTATGGACAGACATGGGTTTGAGCGACGAACAGGTTCGCTCATACTTTACGGGACCAGCCCACCTTCCCTGGCATCGGATGTCCAACGTTGATTATTGGCAAAGCCCGCTACCTCAATCCTGGTTAAAAGATCAGGAGGAATTACAAAAACGTATTCTCGAAAGAGAACGTGAGTTTGATATGACTCCTGTATTACCAGCATTCGCCGGTCATGTACCTGCCGAATTAAAAACAATTTATCCGAATGCAAAAATCTACCAGATGAGCCAATGGGGCGGCTTCGATGAAAAATATCGCAGTCATTTTATCGATCCGATGGACTCATTATACCAAGTCATTCAGCACCGTTTTCTGGAGGAACAAACCAAAGTATATGGTACTGACCATATCTATGGAATCGATCCTTTCAATGAAGTTGACTCTCCGGACTGGAGTGAGGATTTTTTAGCTAATGTTTCAAGCAAGATTTACGAGTCGATTCATCAAGTAGACTCAGCAGCCCAATGGTTGCAGATGACCTGGATGTTCTTCTATGACAAAAAGAAATGGACCCAACCTCGTATTCGCTCCTTTCTAAAAGCAGTACCGGATAACAAACTGATATTGCTCGATTACTATTGCGATCATACAGAGATTTGGAGAGAGACAGAAAAATACTATGGTAATCCCTATATTTGGTGCTATTTGGGCAATTTCGGTGGCAATACGATGATAGCAGGCAATCTGAATGATATTGATTTCAAGATTAAACGGCTCTTCAAGGAAGGAGGAGACAATGTATATGGATTGGGAGCGACTCTTGAAGGCTTTGATGTAAACCCTCTTATGTACGAATTTGTATTTGATCGGGCATGGGACTATCCTGTCACTACCGATCAATGGATAACCACCTGGGCTATGTGCAGGGGAGGAGCCCAAGATGCCAATATCATCAAAGCGTGGAGAGCCATGCATCAGAAAATTTACACCAAACATGCTACATGCGGTCAATCTGTATTAATGAATGCACGTCCCAGACTAACGGGAACTAAAAGCTGGAATACAAACCCGGACATACATTATGCGAATAACGACTTATGGCAAATATGGAAAGAATTACTAAAAGCCCGAAACATCAAAAAAAGTGATTTCCGCTTTGACGTAATCAATATCGGAAGACAAGTGTTAGGCAATTTGTTCTCCGAATATAGAGATCAATTTACCGTTTGCTATAATCGGAAAGATACAACAAGTATGAGAGAATGGAGTACCCGTATGGACAACCTCTTGCTTGACGTAGACCGTCTCCTTTCCTGTGATGCGACTTTATCCATCGGGAAATGGTTGCAAGATGCCAGAGATTGTGGTACAACTGTTTCGGAAAAAGACTATTATGAAGAAAATGCACGCAGCATTCTGACTGTATGGGGGCAGCAGGGCACGCAACTGAATGATTATGCCAATCGGGGCTGGGGAGGGCTTACCCGAAGTTTCTACCGAGAACGTTGGAAACGGTTCACAGATGGAGCCATTGCTGCAGTTTCGGAGAATAAGCCTTTTGACGAAGACAAATTCTACCAAGACATTACACAATTTGAATATAATTGGACATTACAGAAAGACTCTTTCCCTGTTGTCTCAAAGGAAGACCCTATTCAAATAGCAGACAGCCTTATCTTAAAATACAATATTTACTTTACTAAAGAATAGTAACGAAAGAGGGGGCATTTGACAAACAATGTGTTTCAAAACTTCGTTTTTTGAATATAACTTTTCGTTTTTCACAGAAAAGAAAGATTCCAAATGCCCTATCTTTGTTTTGTTAATTATAGAAGTTTTACTATAAAGGATTAATTTATGGAGGAAAAACTATTTTCGGAAAGAAAAAAAACTTATTATATATCTTTGGCTATTCTGGCCGGTATGTTTTTTATATTCGGGTTCGTATCATGGGTCAATTCTATACTGATCCCATACTTCCGTATTTCCTGCGAACTTACCCATTTTGAATCCTATTTTGTAGCCTTTGCTTTCTATATAGCCTACTTTGTCATGGCCATTCCTTCGGGCATTCTATTGAAGAAAGTAGGATTTAAAAAAGGAATCATGTATGGCTTTATGCTGACTGCTTTGGGAGCCTTTATTTTTGTTCCGGCAGCTCTGGCACGACAATTTGAGATATTTCTCATCGGCTTGTTTTCTATTGGCACCGGCTTGGCTATTTTGCAAACAGCTGCCAATCCTTATGTTACCATTATCGGTCCGATAGATAGTGCGGCACAACGTATCAGCATCATGGGAATCTGCAATAAAGTGGCAGGGATTATCTCCCCACTCATATTCGCCGCCCTTATTCTGAAAGCAAATGACAGCGAACTTTTTGCATTAATCGAATCCGGCACACTGGACGAAACGACCAAAAACGCCATGCTCAACGAACTGATACAGCGTGTCATTATCCCGTACATCATTTTAGGTATCATCTTACTGCTAACAGGTATCGGTATCCGCTACTCCGTACTACCGGAAATAAATACAGACGAGCAGAATGCCACTGATGAGCAAGACAACAAACATACCGACAAAAAAAGCATTCTCGACTTTCCATACCTCATATTAGGTGCATTGGCCATTTTCTTTCATGTGGGCACACAGGTTATAGCCATTGACACTATTATCAATTACGCCAATTCTATGGGGATGGATTTGTTGGAAGCCAAAGTGTTCCCATCTTACACATTGGGATGCACAATGATAGGATATATACTCGGCATCATCCTTATCCCTAAATATATCTCTCAGAAAAATGCATTAATAGGATGTACATTACTGGGCTTGGCACTCTCATTCGGAGTGGTATGGGCAGACTTTGACATGACATTGTTCGGTCACCAAGCTAATGCCTCCATCTTCTTCCTGAATGCCTTAGGTTTTCCTAATGCCCTCATCTATGCAGGAATATGGCCTCTTTCTATTCATGGATTAGGCAAATTCACCAAGACAGGTTCCTCTCTGCTGATTATGGGATTATGCGGCAATGCCATCTTACCTTTGGTATATGGCCACTTTGCCGACCAGTACAGTCTGCGTATCGGTTACTGGGTACTTATTCCTTGTTTTATTTATTTGGTATTCTTTGCTATCAAAGGACATAAAATCAACTCTTGGAGATAAGTTTGGAGATAAGACTGAAGTAAGACATTAAAAATAAAAAGATGGAAAGACTAATTATTATCAATGGAAAAATAATACTCCCGACTACCATTGAAACCAATAAAATAATAATTTGCCGAAATGGCAAAATAGAACATATTGTATCCTCAAAAGCATTTATGCCTCAAGCTGACGACCGGATCATAGATGCCAACCAACAATATGTCTCCCCAGGATTTATCGATATGCATGTTCACGGTGGCGGAGGTCACGACTTTATGGATGGAACCGTAGAAGCTTTTCTGGGAGTAGCGGAAACACATGCCAGATATGGAACAACAGCCATGGTACCTACGACACTGACCAGCACAAACGAAGAGCTAATGACTACCTTTGCCGTTTACCAAAAAGCCAAAAGCCTTAATAAGAAAGGTGCCCAATTTATCGGATTGCACTTAGAAGGTCCTTACTTCTCACCTAAACAGTGTGGAGCACAAGACCCCAACCATTTGAAAACACCCCGACCGGATGAATATAACGCAATACTGAAAGCCTCACAAGATATCGTACGATGGAGCATTGCACCGGAACTGGCAGGAGCAGTTGAACTGGGGGAAAAGCTCAAAAGTTGCCACATCCTCCCATCCATCGCACATACCGATGCCATTTATGAAGAAGTGGTAAAAGCATACAAAGCAGGATATACCCATGTCACTCATTTATATTCGGCGATGTCGACCATCACCCGTAGAAATGCCTATCGCTATGCAGGTGTAGTAGAGGCAGCCTATCTGATTGATGATATGACAGTAGAAATCATTGCGGACGGCATTCATCTGCCCAAACCTTTACTACAATTCGTATATAAGTTCAAGGGGGCCGATAAAACAGCACTTTGCACAGATGCCATGCGAGGTGCGGGAATGCCGGACGGTGAATCCATATTGGGCAGCCTCACCAACGGTCAGAAAGTTATTATTGAAGATGGAGTAGCCAAGCTTCCCGACCGTTCGGCATTTGCCGGAAGCGTAGCTACCGCCGATCGTTTGGTAAGAACCATGATAAATATAGCCGATGTACCCCTAATAGACGCTATCCGAATGATAACTCTCACTCCCGCCCGCATTCTGCATATAGATTCTCAGAAGGGGTCTTTGGAGGAAGGAAAAGATGCTGACATCACTATTTTTGACAATCAAATTAACGTAACAACAACTATATCAAAAGGCCATGTTATCTACAATCAATGAAACATATCTGTTTCAACAAGAGCTATTAACAGTCAAAATTTTCCCTTCTATCCAACAGATGGGAAAATGTGCTGCAACAGAAGTTACCGACAAAATATGTGAACTTCTAAAAGAAAAATCTGAAATCAATATGATTTTTGCTGCTGCTCCTTCACAAAATGAATTTTTAAGTCATCTTATTCAGAGTAAACGGATTGATTGGAGCAGAATTAACGCTTTCCACATGGATGAATACATCGGCATTAACCCGGAAGCTCCACAAAGTTTCGGCAATTTTCTCCGGCAGCGTATTTTCGACAAAGTCCCGTTCAAGACAGTAAACTACCTGAACGGACAAGCAGAAAACCTTGAAGAAGAATGCAAACGCTATTCCGAACTGCTACTTCGTCACCCTGTCGATATTGTCTGTCTGGGAATTGGAGAAAACGGACATATCGCATTCAACGATCCTGATGTTGCCAATTTTAACGATTCTCAATTAGTCAAAATCGTAACTCTCGACCCGATATGCCGCCAGCAACAAGTGAATGAAAAATGCTTTGAGACATTCGATCTTGTCCCTGCTAAAGCACTGACCCTTACTATTCCAGCCCTATTAAAGGCAGACTGGATGTTCTGCATCGTACCTTTTAAGAATAAAGCCAATGCAGTATATAATACCCTTTATGGAGAAATTTCTGAAAAATGTCCGGCCAGTATATTACGCAAAAAAGAAAATTCTTGTTTATATTTGGATCCTGAAAGTGCAGAACGAATAAACGTATAAATAACATGAAAAATATCTTATTTATCTTCATAGCATTCTTGTCTGTCAGTTTCAGACTATATGCGCAAAATGTAATCAAAATAGGAATTATCGGGCTTGATACTTCCCATTCTACAGCTTTCACCGAACTATTGAACGGAGACTCTGATGATAAGTTTGTCAAAGAGTTTGAAGTTGTAGCAGCTTACCCTTATGGTTCAAAGACTATCCAGTCCAGTTACGAACGAATTCCCGGATATATAGAAGAGGTCAAGAAACATGGCGTAGAAATAACATCTTCCATCGCGGAATTGCTTGAGAAGGTAGATTGTGTCATGCTCGAAACAAATGACGGTAGAATCCACCTTGAACAAGCAATGGAAGTATTCAAATCCGGAAAGATATGCTATATCGACAAACCTATTGGAGCGACATTGGGACAAGCCATTGCCATTTACGAAATGGCGGAGAAATACAATGTTCCTATTTTTTCTTCTTCCGCACTCAGATATTCTCCACAAAACCAAAAGCTGAGAAACGAAGAGTTTGGTAAAATTTTGGGAGCCGACTGTTATTCTCCTCACAAGATAGAACCGACTCACCCCGACTTTGGTTTTTATGGCATTCACGGAGTAGAAACGCTTTATACTCTTATGGGAACCGGTTGCGAGTCTGTCAACCGTATGTCTTCCAAAGATGCTGATATTGTGGTAGGTCGTTGGAAAGACGGGCGGATAGGTACTTTCAGAGGAATCAAAGAAGGTCCGGCCATTTATGGCGGTACAGCTTATACTCCAAAAGGTGCAATAGCAGCAGGAGGATATGAAGGTTACAAAGTTTTGCTTGATCAAATACTCACTTTTTTCAAGACCGGAGTAGCTCCGATTTCGAAAGAGGAAACGATTGAGATATTCACTTTTATGAAAGCTTCCAATATGAGTAAAGAACAGAATGGCAAAATCATTACCATGAAGGAGGCATATCGAGAAGGGCTGAAAGATGCACAGAAGCTAATTAAAACCCACAAATTAAAATAACACATGAGGTATACATACAAACACATCGGGATTCTGGCCATCTCATTAATAGTTGCTTCCTGTTCTTTTTCCCATAAACAGGCAAACAACAATCATGACAAAGATGTGAATCCAAACATAAAATTAGTGGTTCTCGACCCAGGGCATTTTCATGCCAGTTTGTTGCAGAAGAATCCGCTGACCTCAGTGAATGACACAATTCGAGTATATGCACCCGAAGGATCGGAAGTCAAACAATATCTGAATGATATAAATAATTATAACCAACGGGCAGAGAATCCCACATCTTGGAAAGAAGAAATATATATTGGAGACGATTATCTTTCCAAGATGCTTGCCGACCATCAAGGAGACGTAGTTATGCTTGCCGGAAACAACCGGAAAAAAACAAGCTATATTCTGGAATCCATCAAAGCAGGATACAATGTGCTTTCTGACAAGCCTTTGGCCATTAACAAAAAAGATTTCGGCCTACTGGTTCAAGCATATCAATTGGCACAGGAAAGGAATTTACTCCTTTATGATTTGATGACAGAACGATATGACATCCTGAATATCATCGAAAAAGCCTTGCTGAACAATCCGGATCTTTTCGGTCAACTACTAAAAGGATCTTTGAATGAACCGTCTGTCTTTATGGAAAGCGTTCATCATTTTTTTAAGAATGTGTCAGGCAAGCCGGTGATTCGTCCGGTATGGTATTATGACATAGAGCAACAAGGAGAAGGTATTGCGGATGTAACCACTCACCTTATCGATCTGGTCAACTGGCAATGCTTCCCCAACGAAGCTATCCATTATCAGTCGGATGTAAAAGTATTGGAAGCCAAGCATTGGCCTACCCGCATTACATTACCTGAATTTTCGCAATCGACACAGGCGGACACCTTCCCCGCCTTCTTAAACAAATATATCAAGAATAATGTGCTGGAGGTTTTAGCGAATGGTAGCCTAAATTATACAGTAAAGGGAATCCATATAGGCATGAAGGTTATTTGGAATTTCACTCCTCCAAGTGATGGCGGTGACACCTTTACCTCCCTTAAGAAAGGAAGTAAGGCTACATTGAAAACAATTCAGGACAAAGAAAGTGGTTTTGTAAAACAACTCTACATCCAAAGAAACGCAGCCTCTGATCATTCTGAGTTTGAGAACCAATTGCAAAAGGCAATCAAACAACTGCAAGCGACATATCCGTTCCTATCCGTCAAAAAGATGGATGAAGGGCTTTATCTGATTGATATTCCACAGGCGGACAGACTGGGACATGAAGCTCACTTCAGCAAAGTAGCAGAATCATTCCTTGGCTATTTGCATGATAAAAATATGCCGGAATGGGAAAATGAGAATACAATATCTAAATATTATATTACCACTACAGCTGTAGAATTGGCAAAGAAAGAGAAATAAGAAAAACCGCATAGACGTGTTAAGAAGTGAAATAAAATATTATGCAGATGAATCCATGTTTCATGGATTCATTCCTCATGTTATGGGGACACGTCTTGATATCCTGATAATTCATTCCAACCTTCCCTTGCTGAACATGCTATGGACGGATATTACCAACGAGTTAGAAAGGTTGGACAAGATGCTGAATCGCTTTGATGCCACAAGTGAGGTATCAAAGCTAAACAACCGTACAAAACAAGACTCAGTTTCTGTCAGTGCGGAATTGGAAGACATTCTAAGGTCATGCCAATATTATTATGAAAAGACTCTTCATCTTTTCGACATCACATTAAACGATTTCTCACAAATACAAATTCACAGCAATCGCCATATCTCTTTTAGCAACTCTTCCGTAACACTTGATTTTGGAGGTTTTGCGAAAGGATATGCCTTAAAAAAGATTCAAGAAGCTCTCTTGCGAAAAAATATAGAGAACGCTTTCGTCGATTTTGGCAACAGTTCGATTATGGGAATAGGACACCTTCGTTATGGAGACTGTTGTAAAGTCTGTTTTCAGAATCCCTACACACAACAAACTCTCGACGAATTCTGCCTTACAGACAATACGTTGTCCACTTCCGGAAATACAGAACAGTATACCGGGCATATTATAAATCCGCTTACGGGAATCTACAACAAACAAAGAAAAATTACGAGTATCTTATCTGGCAATCCGCTGGATGCAGAAATACTCAGTACAGTCTGGATGATTGCCGATGGCAAACAACGAGAACAGATCAACGAGAATTTCAAACATATAAAAGGAACTACATATACTCTATAAAATATGAGAAACAAAATAGAAAAAGGAGTCGATTTGAATCTCAGACAATTCATTAAGAATCTGGGATATATCGCAGGAGGAACTGCGCTGCTGGCAAGCACGCCTTGGCTGTCTTCCTGCACACCCGAAAAACTTAAAGAAATCCGTAACGAAAAAGCCCGGATCGCTTTAATCGGTACTGGGTCCAGAGGACAATATCATATCCACAATCTAAAGGAGATTCCTCATGCACAGATTGTTGCCGTTTGTGACAATTATGCCCCCAACCTCCAAAAGGCAGTAGAGTTATGTCCGGGAGCAAAAGCATACACTGACTATCGGAAGCTTTTGGAATCAGCAGATATTGACGGCGTAATTATCTCTACTCCGTTGAATTGGCATGCCCCCATTGTTTTGGATGCCTTGGCAGCAGGCAAACACGTATTTTGTGAAAAAGCCATGGCACGGACTTTAGACGAATGCAAAGCTATTTATGATGCATATCAAAATACCAATCAAGCTCTCTACTTCTGCATGCAGCGTATGTATGACGAGAAGTATATCAAAGGAATGCAAATGATTCATTCCGGACTCATCGGAGATGTGGTAGGAATGCGCTGCCATTGGTTCAGAAATGCAGACTGGCGCCGTCCTGTCCCCTCACCGGAACTGGAACGTAAAATCAACTGGCGATTGTACAAAGAGAGCTCAGGCGGATTAATGACCGAACTGGCCTGTCACCAACTGGAAGTATGCAACTGGGCAGCTAAAAGAATGCCGGTAAGCATCATCGGCATGGGTGATATTGTCTACTGGAAAGACGGTCGTGAAGTATACGATAGCGTAAATGTGACTTACCGATACTCTGATGGGACTAAGATTGCCTATGAATCGTTGATCTCCAATAAATTTAACGGTATGGAAGACCAGATTTTAGGACACAAAGGTACCATGGAAATGACAAAAGGTATCTATTATCTGGAAGAGGACCATACAACATCGGGCATCCGTCAACTTATCGGACAGGTTAAGGATAAAGTATTCGCTGCCATCCCGACAGCCGGCCCCAGTTGGAGACCGGAAACAAAAATGGAATACACGCCACATTTTGTTATTGAAGGAGATATTAACGTCAACAACGGATTGAGCATGATCGGAGCCGACAAAGATGGTTCCGATGTCATTCTCTCTTCTTTCTGCCAATCATGTATCACCGGAGAAAAAGCAAAAAATGTGGTAGAAGAAGCCTATTGCTCCACCGTACTTTGCCTGCTTGGCAACCAAGCAATGGAGGAAGAGCGCCATATACTTTTCCCCGACGAATATAAAATACCATATATGAAGTTTTAAATTATGAAAGATATCATCATCACCTCCCAGATAATAAAAAGGGAAAGAAACATTTATTTGATATGCTTTCTCCTCTCTTTTATAATCAATATTATTGCAGTTATTGCCTATACACGTCCGTGGACTGAAATATTCACTCAGCTGGGGTATGTGTTCATCATCAGTTTTTTCATCTATTTCTTGCTATGGATTCCACGTATACTCATTATCGGGCTATGCCATTTCATCCGAAAAAAGCAATAACTCCACTATATATTGACGATTGGTTGACGGAGAAAATCTACTATCAGCTTATAACAGACTTAAAATTAAAAATATAAACATTATGACAACAAGAAGAGATTTTATCAAGAAAACAGTTGCAGGCACAGCTGCTCTTTCCTTGGGAAACATAATTCCCGGCTTCAGTTCAAATAGTTTCCAAGGAATTTTGGGTGCAAACGAAAAAATACGAATCGGAGTCATTGGTGTAAACTCCAGAGGTAATGCCTTAGCACAAGGATTCGCCAAATTGAAAGATTGCGAGGTTACTTACCTTTGTGATGTTGATTCAAGAGCACTTGAGAAATGCCAAGCAGATATTCGTAAAATAAGCGGACACACTCCCAAAGGAGAAAAAGACATCCGCAAAATGTTGGAATCAAACGACTTTGAGGCTGTAGTCATAGCTACTCCGGACCATTGGCATGCCAAAGCAGCCATCATGGCCATGCAGGCCGGCAAACATGTTTATTTGGAGAAACCTACCAGCCACAATCCGGCAGAGAATGAAATGTTAATCAGAGCGACACTTAAATATAACCGGATTGTTCAAGTTGGCAATCAGCGTCGTTCGTGGCCAAACGTTATCAAAGCAATAGAAGAAATCAAGTCTGGGACAATCGGAAAAGTAAGATATGCCAAGTCTTGGTATGTCAACAACCGTCCTTCCATCGGCACTGGCAAAGTGGTTCCCGTACCCGATTATCTGGACTGGGATTTATGGCAAGGCCCTGCACCACGGGTACCCTATTTCAAAGACAATTATATTCATTATAACTGGCACTGGTTCTGGAACTGGGGCACCGGCGAAGCATTGAATAACGGAACTCATTTTGTTGACATACTTCGTTGGGGGTTGGGTGTAGATTATCCGACAAAGGTTGATTCCGTCGGAGGGCGTTATCGCTTTCAAGACGACTGGCAAACTCCGGACACACAACTCATCACTTTCCAATTCGGCGACGAAGCATCCTGCTCTTGGGAAGGACGTAGCTGCAACAGCACACCGGTAGACGGATACGGAGTAGGTACTGCTTTCTACGGAGAAACAGGCACCCTTTTTATCAGTGGAGGAAATGAATACAAAATAATAGACCTACAAGGAAAGGTTATCAAAGACGTAAAAAGTAATCTAAAATTTGAAACAGGAAATCTATTAAATCCATCTGAAAAATTAGATGCATATCACTTTGAGAACTGGTTTGATGCTATCCGCAAAGGAAGTAAATTGAATTCCGGGATTGTGGATGCCTGCATCAGTACTCAGTTAGTACAGTTGGGTAATATCGCACAGCGTGTAGGTCATTCTTTAGATATTGATCCAGGAAGCGGACGCATTCTGAACGATTTGGAGGCCAACAAGCTCTGGGGTAGAGAATACGAAAAAGGATGGGAAATACGGATATAGTTCTTTCTATTCATAATCTGTAGATTCCGTATATTTATGATGTGCCTCAATTGTTCGCAAAATCCGAACCATTAAGGCACATCTGTCATTTACCAAGATGAAATCACCTTCAATTTTTTAGAATATGCACACACTTAATCAACAGCCATCGCGTCTTGCAGCCCTCGATGTATTACGCGGGCTCACCATCATCGGAATGCTTATTGTAAACAATCCGGGATCATGGAGCTATATTTATGCACCACTGAAACATGCTGAATGGAACGGCCTTACCCCCAAAGACTTGGTTTTCCCATTCTTTATGTTTATCATGGGAGTTTCTACTTACATTTCTTTACGTAAATTTCAGTTTGCATGGTCGTCCGAACTGGCTAAGAAAGTGATTAAGCGAACCGTCTTGCTTTTCGGCATCGGATTGGCTCTGAACTGGATAGGACAAGGGATGTGCTCCATCCAATCTATCCGTATTATGGGGGTCTTACAACGATTAGCTGTGTGCTACTTCTTTGCAATAGTAATAGGGACGAGTGTAAGCCTAAAAAAACTTCCTTTCATTATCGCCACAATACTGATAGGATACTTCATCTTACTGCTGGTAGGCAACGGCTTTGAATACGGCCCCGGAAATATTCTTTCTATCGTAGACCGCAGTGTATTAGGAGGCACACATATTTATAGAGACAATGGCATAGAACCAGAAGGATTGCTCAGCACATTGCCAGCCATAGCCCACACACTCATTGGTTACTATATAGGCAATATCTGCCTACAGAAGACTGACATAAACATGAAACTACAAAAGCTTTTCATTATAGGTTCCATATTGCTCTTTTCGGGCTATCTGCTTAGTTACGGATGTCCGATCAACAAAAAAGTATGGTC
>CAKUYM010000102.1 GCA_934716785.1 uncultured Bacteroides sp.
GAGTGAGGATAAGTGTTCATCAGATAATCCCAGTAAGGAGTGGGAGTATTGAAGATTACATCGTCTTTCTTGTGGTCGCCTAATCCCCAACCGTCGAGGATCATTAAAAGAGCTTTCTTACTCATAATATTTAACTATTTAAATTACACTCTGTTTTTCGGGTGCAAAGATACAAAGAATTCATGAAAATCAGATAGTTTTACCAAAAAAGACAGCCTGCCATCCAATAGACAGATAGCAGGCTGAATTATACGTTTTTCAATAGAGAATTAATTAAAGAGAATGTTTAGAGAGAGAAATTAAAATTTATTTTATCCTTGTTTGTTTGCTTTTCTTCCACCTAACGGAACAGAAACTCCGACAAATCCGTTGACTGAGTTGGAGTTCTTTCCTAAGAACATATAGTCGGTTCCGAGAAATACCGGACCTAATTTCAAGCCTAATCCGAATGATTTACCGGCCGACTGGATAACTGAGTAGCTAAGTGCCACGTTAAACCAGCTCTTCGGACGATAGTTGGCCGAGAGAGTCAGCTCAGTAAGAGCATCGGGCTGCACAAAACGAGTTGTTGACAATACACCGACTGCCAATTTATTGTTGAAGAATCCGTACTCGGCACCCAGCACCAATGTAGATGTCAAGCGAGACTTACGAGATTCTTTTGCATCTGCCACTTCGAGTTGCAACATATCATAGTTGAGCACATCTCCTTCCGTCACACGGTTCATATAGCCATCCGCATCGCTCTGCAACTTATTCAATGCGCTTTCAACACTACTTTGCGGATTATTTGCATCAATCATGCTTGAGTAGTCACTTCCCTTCAGATTGATATCGTCCGGATTGGCAGATGCAATCTTTGTGCTTGACTTAGACCAAGAAATAAAGCCCAAATCAAGGAGTGAAGCAGATACGGTCAGATTATCCAAAATTTTATAAGACGCACCCAAGTCGATGCCGAAGCCATAGCCCGCTATACCCAATTTGCTGCTGTCAAAGTCAAAATCAGTCACATAATCTTTGCCCTCTTCTTCTTGCAGTTCCAACCCTTTGAAGGAGCTCTTCAAATCTGCCGACACTGCCAGGTTTGCATAATATGTATCAAACTTAGTTTTCAGTTCCTGAGCTTTTCTTGCATTTTCAGCATCACTGCCGCTCCAATAGCTGGCACTCGACCACTCGTTTATTTGTTGCTCCGTAGGCAAACTGGCGTTCATCGCAATTCTATTGAGTTTCAAATCCATATTGCCGATACCCAGCAAAGCCTTCACTCTGGCACCTACAGTCAAGCGGCTGTTGATCTGACGTGAAAGTCCTAAACCGATTTCCGTATAAGCATTGATATTCAACTGCTGCCCGCTAATGTCATAGCTGCTGTTTCTCCAATTGTCCTCAATTGTTTCCATCTGATTCAGGAAACTGAACATGCTCTTGGTCAGATTAGCACCGATATCCGTACGAAGTCCGATATTAAATGACCAGAAGTTTTTCCCCTTATACCATCCGGCAGAAAGGATTTCCGTACTGAAGTTCACATTCAACTTATTATTATCTTTCAGGCGGTTCATGAAATCCGGGTTAGTATAAAAATCATTGCCATTATCAATAATATCTACGATATCTTGATAGCCCAATGAAGTAGAACCGACAGTCGCATTTACGGCTCCGATAACCGGAAGGTTGAAGTACCCCTTAGTCGGCGTCAAAGCAGGATTCAGCTGTTGACGATAATGCGTACCTTCCATGAAATAGGAAGTGCGTAGGAACTGTGCATTTGCGGAAAGTGCGCAAACCAACATAAGAGAGAAAACCCCAATGAGTTTAGAAGACCACAATAGTTTGTTTGTTGCCATGATTTTAAACTTTTTAATTCTTGTTATTGATTGCAAATATATAGTATTTTGATAACAAATAAAAGCACTGAGCAACACTTTTTCAGCATAAACAGGACATTTCTACGCCTAAATGCTACAAAATCGCGTTTATATTGCAAAAAAATGTAGAAAAAACGATATCAGAAGGTGATAAGTTCCTCAGAACCCCAAAGACAGTTGCCCGTCTCCCAACAAATTAAACGTTAAACGGTGGTAAGGAGTAGTCCCATATTCGGCAATGGCAGCACGGTGTTTTTTGGTCGGATAGCCTTTATTGTTGTTCCAATCGTAATAAGGATATTCCTCGTGGAGACGGTTCATGTAGTCGTCTCTGTAAGTCTTTGCCAAAATGGAGGCGGCAGCTATCGACAGATATTTCCCGTCTCCCTTTATGACCGTAGTATGGGGAATGCCGGGGTATTTATTGAAACGGTTGCCGTCAATCAGCAGATGCTGCGGACGGGTAGTCAATTGGTCGACAGCACGGTGCATGGCAAGAAAGGAGGCTCGCAGGATGTTTATCTCATCTATCTCTGCCGGCGATACGATGCCCACAGCCCAAGCTATTGCCTCTCGCTCTATGACCTCCCGCAATGCATAACGCTGCTTTTCAGTCAGTTGCTTGGAGTCATTCAGCAGTTCATTCTTAAAATCTTTCGGAAGAATCACGGCGGCGGCATATACTGCCCCTGCCAGGCAACCGCGGCCTGCTTCATCGCATCCGGCTTCAATCAGATTCTCATTCAAATAAGGTAATAACATCTTTATTATCTTTATTCAGGTACAAATTATTTTATAAGCTGCAAAGGTAAAGGAAATAGAAAAAGGAGGCTTGTTTTTGCCTCCTTTTTCTTGATTATTTCTCACTTTTCAGAACAAGCTCCAAGCAACAGTAAGCCCCGCCATCACAATGGCAACCATACTCATCAGCTTTATCAGGATATTCAAACTGGGACCTGATGTATCCTTGAACGGGTCGCCTACCGTATCGCCCACTACCGTCGCCTTATGAACGTCGCCCCCCTTGCCGCCGAAGTTGCCTTCCTCTACGTATTTCTTCGCGTTATCCCATGCACCGCCGGCATTAGCCATAAATATAGCCAAAACGAAACCGCTGCTCAGTCCGCCAATCAGCAAGCCAAGCACACCGGGAACGCCGAAAACAAATCCGGTAAGGATAGGAGCGATGATGGCTATCAGTGAAGGAACAACCATTTCTCTCTGCGCACCTTTGGTCGAGATTTCAACACAGCGTTCATAATCGGGCTCTGTCTCCCCTGTCAGAATGCCTTTTATCTCACGGAACTGCCGGCGTACTTCGTCGACCATATGCCCTGCCGCACGGCCTACCGCATTCATCGTCAAGCCACAGAACAGGAAAGCCATCATCGAGCCGAGGAACATGCCCGAAAGAACTTTCGGATTCATCAGGTTGACTTCATAGTAGTTCATAAAATCAATAAATGTCGCCCCACCCGCATCAAAGGGACTTCCATCCGAGTAAGTCAGGTTTGCACTGCCGAAGCGCGTCAAGCCTATACGTATTTCCTCGATATAAGATGCCAACAAAGCCAGACCCGTCAATGCGGCAGAGCCGATGGCAAATCCTTTTCCGGTGGCGGCAGTCGTATTGCCCAATGAGTCGAGTGCGTCGGTGCGCTTGCGGACTTCCGCGCCCAGCCCCGCCATTTCCGCATTGCCGCCCGCATTATCGGCTATGGGGCCATAAGCATCTGTAGCTAATGTGATGCCCAACGTAGAGAGCATGCCGACCGCCGCAATACCTATTCCGTACAATCCCATGCCGACATTGGCGAAATCACCGCCGGAAGCCAACAAATAAGAAGCTATGATGCCGACTACGACAGCCATCACCGGGATAGCCGTGGAGAGCATGCCCAAACCGATGCCGGAGATAATCACCGTTGCCGGTCCGGTCTTGCCGCTTTCACTCAGTTTCTGCGTGGGACGATAGGATTGGGATGTATAATACTCCGTAGAGCGACCGATGATGATGCCTACTAACAAGCCGACCACTACGGCGCAAGAAATCAAGAGCCAGTTGTCCAGTTGCAAAAGCCATAATATAAGGAAAGTTGCCGCTACAATGAGCACCGAACTAAGATTCGTACCGAATGCCAATGAGCCGAGCAGCTCCTTCATTGTCGCATTTTCTTTAGTCCGGACAGCGAATATACCTATAATGGAAAGAATGATACCCACGGCTGCAATCAGCATCGGAGCAATGACCGCCTTGAACTGCATCACCGTATCTGCGGAATGAATAAAAGCGGCAGCACCCAATGCGGCGGTCGCCAGGATAGAACCGCAATAAGACTCGTATAAATCGGCTCCCATACCGGCTACGTCACCGACATTATCGCCTACGTTATCGGCGATAGTGGCAGGATTGCGCGGGTCGTCTTCCGGAATTCCGGCTTCTACCTTACCTACCAGGTCGGCTCCCACATCGGCAGCCTTTGTATAGATACCACCGCCGACACGGGCAAAAAGCGCTTGCGTGGAAGCTCCCATGCCGAAAGTAAGCATTGTGGTAGTAATCACACAGAGCTTATGGGTAGGCGTCAATGCATCGGCAGGAATCACCGCATTCAGCAACAAGTACCAAAAAGAAATATCAAGCAAACCGAGACCGACTACGACAAGCCCCATCACCGCGCCGCTCCGGAAAGCTATTCTCAATCCGGAATTCAGCGAATTACGTGCGGCATTGGCTGTACGCGCCGATGCATAGGTTGCCGTCTTCATGCCCAGGAAACCGGAAAGGCCGGAAAAGAAACCGCCCGTCAGGAAAGCAATGGGTACCCACGCATTCTGAACATGAAAGCCATAGGCCATAATTGAAAATAAAATGACCAGCCCCAAAAACACCCAGCCAACAATCTTGTACTGCTGTTTCAGGTAAGACATAGCACCTTTGCGCACCGCAGCGGCAATTTTTATCATTTGGGGAGTACCTTCGCTCTCTTTCATCATTTGCTTATGGAAGTAATAAGCAAAACAGAGAGCCAACACGGAAGCAGCCGGAACCAGCCAGAAAAGAATGTTATCCATAGGATTATTTTTTAAAGGGTTAATAGTGGCTAAAATTATGAAAATCAAATGGGAATAGCAAATAAGAAGGACTATTTCTGAATGGGAAGAGCGCTGTGGGCTAAAAAAGTTGCAGCTATACCGTAACTTTTACGATATAGCTGCCATTAATGTTAAAGAGAGAGAATTTATAATATAAGCATAGTCTCACGACCTTCCAAATATTTCTTTTTACTATTAGACGTTTGAAGTGCCCATTTAATGCACTTAAAAACTATTTTTTTCGTTAAAGAATAAAAAAAAGTCGCCATTCCTGCACGGAACAGCGACTTTTTATCCTAAAACATTCGGCTGACACGTTCGATGCCCGCCACCAATATATCAATTTCCGCTTTCGTGTTATATATGGCAAACGAAGCCCTGACGGTGCCTTCAATGCCCAATCGCTGCATCAACGGCTGCGCGCAATGGTGTCCCGTGCGGACGGCAATTCCTAAACGGTCGAGCAAAGTCCCCAAGTCGAAATGATGGATATTGCCGACCAGGAAAGAGATAACCGCTCCCCTATCGGCCGCCTCACCGAATATACGCATGCTGGGAATTTCTTTCAAACGTTGCAAAGCATAGGTTGTCAACTCGTGCTCGTGCTTCGCAATCTGCTCCATGCCGATACCGTTTACATAGTCGATGGCTTTTGCCAATCCGGTGGTGCCTATATAATCGGGAGTACCGGCTTCAAATTTGAAAGGAAGTTCGTTGAAGGTCGTTTTCTCAAAAGAGACGTGTTGAATCATCTCTCCGCCACCTTGATAAGGCGGCAGGCGATCCAGCCACTCTTCCTTTCCGTAAAGCACACCGACACCGGTCGGGCCATATACCTTATGAGCCGAAAAGACGAGGAAGTCGGCATCTAAATCCTGCACGTCCACTTTCATGTGAGGAATAGACTGGGCGGCATCAACCAGACAAGGAACGCCATGGGCATGTGCCGTCGCCACTATCTCCTTTACGGGATTTACCGTGCCCAAGACATTGGATACCTGAACCACGCTGACAATCTTGGTGCGCTCTGAGAATAACTTCTCGTATTCGTCCAGTAGCAGTTCGCCGTTGTCGTTCATCGGAATCACTTTGATAGCGATACCTTTGCGGGCTGCCAACAGTTGCCAGGGGACGATATTGCTGTGATGCTCCATCACCGAAAGGATTACTTCATCGCCTTCCTCCATAAACTCATCGCCAAAACTGGAGACAAGCAGGTTGATACTTTCCGTCGTTCCCCGTGTAAAGACTATTTCACTCGTGCTACGGGCATTGATAAACTGCCGCACCGTTTCACGGGAGGCTTCATGCAATTCCGTTGCCTGCTGGGAAAGGTAATGCACACCGCGATGCACATTAGCATTCACGGAATAATACTCATCCACCAATGAATCGACCACCAAGCGGGGTTTCTGCGTTGTCGCACCGTTGTCGAAGTAAACTAAAGGCTTGCCATAAACCGTACGACTCAATATCGGAAAATCCTCACGTATCTTTTGAATATCCATGTTTCTTAGCAATTAATCATTTACAGATTGCACAACCCTGACATCTGTTCAGCTCGCCCCGAAAACGTTTCTCTACCAGCAGATGCAGGCGATCTTTCAATGCATCCATACGGATTGTATCGATTACTTCATTGACAAATGCAAACATAAGCAGCAGACGGGCTTCTCTTTCTGCGATTCCGCGCGAACGCATATAAAATAATGCATTCTCATCCAATTGTCCTACGGTTGCCCCATGCGAACATTTTACATCATCGGCATAGATTTCAAGCTGCGGCTGTGTGTACATACGTGCCTCGCGTGTAGCACAGAAGTTACGGTTGGTCTGTTGCGAACTTGTATGTTGGGCGTCGGGACGTACCAGCACCAACCCGGCGAACGCGCCTACCGCTTGGTCGTCAAGCACGTATTTGAACAGTTCGTTGCTGACACAATTCGGAACGGCATGGTCGATACTTGTATTATTGTCAACATGCTGATTTTTATCGGCAATTGCCATACCGCAAAGGTTTATCTCAGCGCCTTCGCCTGCCAGCAATACTTCGGTGGTATTGCGGGTAGTGCCATTATGCAAAGTCATGCCGTTCAACAGGACATTACTGTTGGCTTCCTGCTTCACATACAGGTTACTGATGCGGACAGTGCTTGTGTGCGTTTCCTCCAGTTCATACATATCGAACACCGAATTCTCTCCGGCAAAAACTTCAATCACCTGAGTAGCAAGGAAGTTCACATTATCCATAGCATGGTCGCAAATCAGCAAGCGGGCCTGCGCACCCTCTTCCAAGATAATCAGCACACGGCGGTTTACCATAAAGTTGACGTCCGCACGCAAGATGTTTACTAACTGGATGGGCTTCTCCACAATCACATTTTTCGGCACATAGAAGATAACCCCGTCTTGTGCAAAAGTCGTATTGAAAGCCGTTACGCCATCTTTGGATGTGTCTGCCAATTTACCGTAATACTTCTTCACCAGTTCCGGACGTTGTTCGGCCACCTCTTTCAGACTGCCGAAGATAACCCCCTCCGGCAGGTGGCTTTTAGGAAGTGCCTTATTGTAAAATGCGTCGTTGACTACGAAATAAAGAGCGGTACTCATATTCGGGACATCACACTTAAACACTTCATACGGATTGACCGGAATAGCAATACGATTCAGGTTCAGCCCGAAATCCGGTTCAAAGTACTTGCTCACATCCGTATATTTGTACTTCTCCATCTTACGGGTCGGAAATCCGATTCGCTCAAAATCGGCAAAAGCAGCAGCGCGAGGAGCGTTCAGCACTTCAGCGCTATGCTTGCAGATCATGGCTTCCGTCTGCGAGAAAAGTTCTATATATTGTTGTTCAACTATCATAGTTCTTGTTTTATCTATGGGCATGGATTATTATTCCCCTACTTCTTTCTTAATCCAGTCATATCCCTTTTCTTCCAATTCCAAAGCAAGCTCCGGACCGGCTGTCTTCACGATACGACCTTTATAAAGCACATGTACGATATCCGGTTTGATGTAGTCGAGCAAGCGTTGATAGTGGGTGATGACAATCGTACTTGTCTCAGGAGTTTTCAGTTTGTTCACCCCCTCGGCTACGATACGGAGCGCATCGATGTCCAGACCGGAGTCTGTTTCGTCAAGAATGCTCAGACGCGGTTCGAGCATCGCCATCTGGAAAATCTCGTTCCTTTTTTTCTCGCCGCCCGAGAATCCTTCGTTTACCGAACGGTTGGCCAACTTGTTATCCAGTTCGACTACCGCACGTTTCTCACGCATCAGTTTCAAGAACTCACTGGCAGTCAGTGCCGGCAGCCCCTTATATTTTCGCTGCTCATTCACAGCGGCACGCATAAAGTTCACCATGCTTACGCCCGGAATTTCCACCGGATACTGAAAGCTAAGAAAGAGACCTTCGTGGCTACGGTCTTCGGGAGTCAGCTCCAACAAATTCTTCCCATAAAAAGTGACAGAGCCTTTTGTCACCTCGAAAGCCGGATTACCCACCAAAACAGAAGAAAGGGTACTCTTGCCGGAACCGTTCGGCCCCATGATTGCATGTACCTCGCCCGGCTTCACCGTCAGGTTAATGCCTTTCAATATCTCTTTGCCATTAATGCTGGCATGCAGGTCTTTTATCTCTAACATGATATATTTACTGTTTTTTCATTTACTATTTACAATTCAAAACCTATACTACCGACAATTTACTTCCAATAAGCGCGCAGCCCATAGTAAACCGTAAATTGCCAAATAGCAAATCACCCCACGCTTCCTTCCAACGAAACCGCAAGCAACTTCTGCGCTTCTACCGCGAATTCCATCGGGAGTTTATTCAATACCTCTTTCGCATATCCGTTCACAATCAGTCCGACAGCATCTTCTGTAGGGATACCGCGCTGATTGCAGTAGAATATCTGATCTTCACTAATTTTGCTTGTCGTTGCTTCATGTTCCACCACTGCCGTCTCGTTGTGGATGTCCATATAGGGGAAAGTGTGCGCACCACACTTGTCGCCCAGCAACAGAGAGTCACACTGGCTGTAGTTGCGGGCATTGTCTGCTTTTTCCGCCACACGTACCAAGCCGCGGTAGGAGTTCTCACTATGTCCGGCAGAGATACCCTTGCTTACAATCGTGCTGCGGGTGTTCTTGCCCAAGTGAATCATCTTCGTACCGGTATCCGCCTGCTGATAATTGTTGGTAACAGCTACGGAATAAAACTCAGCAGTAGAATTGTCTCCACTAAGAATACAAGAAGGATACTTCCAGGTAATGGCCGAGCCGGTTTCCACCTGTGTCCATGACAGCTTACTGTCTACCCCCTTGCAATTGCCGCGCTTTGTTACAAAGTTGTACACACCGCCCTTGCCCTCAGCATCTCCCGGATACCAGTTCTGCACCGTGCTGTATTTCACTTCGGCACGGTCGTGCACGATGATTTCAACGATAGCGGCGTGCAACTGGTTTTCATCACGCATCGGAGCCGTACAGCCTTCCAAATAAGAAACGTAAGAATCATCATCCGCCACAATCAGCGTACGTTCAAACTGCCCCGTGTTGCGGGCATTGATACGGAAATAAGTTGAAAGCTCCATCGGGCAGCGTACGCCCTTCGGGATATATACGAAAGAACCGTCCGAGAACACAGCCGAGTTCAGCGCTGCGAAGAAATTATCACGATAACCCACTACCGAGCCAAGATATTTCTTCACCAAATCGGGATGTTCACGCACCGCTTCACTGAATGAGCAGAAAATAATTCCTTTCTCCATCAGCGTCTCCTTGAAAGTAGTCTTCACGGAGACGGAATCCATCACGGCATCCACCGCCATTCCGCTAAGTGCCATTTGCTCTTCCAGAGGGATTCCCAATTTATTAAACGTTTTTATTAACTCCGGGTCTACTTCTTCCATATTCTTCGGTCCCTCTTTCTTCTTTGTCGGGTCAGCATAGTAAGAAATAGCCTGATAATCAATCTCAGGAATACGAAGATGGGCCCAAGTCGGCATCTCCAGCGTCAGCCAGTAACGGTACGCCTTCAGACGAAACTCCAGCAACCACTCCGGTTCGTTCTTTTTCAATGAAATCAACCGAATTACGTCTTCATTGAGCCCACGCTCAATGATGTCTGTATGCACTTCCGTAGTGAAGCCGTACTTGTACTTCTCCTGCGTCAGTTCTTTTACATATTTATTGGGTTCTTGTTGCATCGTTATTCTCTAATATATATTGTTGCGTTATATTCTTTGCGACAGGGAGAAATATCCCCGCAAATTTTTCCATCGGATAATATAACAAAGATTCCTCCTTTTTTGTTGCACTGATTAACTTATTATCGCTATCTATAAACTCTATCGCACCAATCACTATACTTATTAACAGCAAAGACTTAAGCGCTCCGAGCCCGCTTCCCAACCAGCGGTTCAGCCAGTTCAGCGAAATAGCCTTCATTGCCTTTGTCAGCAATGAGGCGACCAGCGCAAAAAACAATGGGACAGCGATCCAAATCATAATGAAAGCCAATATTTGCGCAACCGTCATTGAATCCGTCACAGTAGGACAAAGTTTTTCCGCCAAGGAGGCATACAAAGCCTTCGCCGCCACCAGCCCGACAATCAGTCCCAAGATAGAAGCCAACTGGCGGATGAAGCCCTTCATACAACCCGATATAGCCCCGGCAGCTACTATTATAAGGATTATGATATCAATCGTTACCATATTGTTCTGTTCTATATTATATCATTCAGGCACGGACTTCACGGACTACACGGATTTATAAGAACCGTGAAATCCGCGCAATCCGTGCCTGATATAGATTCAGCACCGCTTGTTACAGTGTCTGCTTCACTTCTACTTCTTCGAATGTCTCGATGACATCGCCTATCTTCATATCATTACAGTTCACCAAACTGATACCGCACTCGAAGTTTGTACCGACTTCCTTCACATCGTCCTTGAAACGCTTCAGTGCATTGATATTTCCGGTAAAGATAACGATACCGTCGCGAATCAATCGAGCCTTGTCGCTCCGTTTCACCTTTCCGGTCTTCACCACGGCACCGGCAACAAGACCGACCTTCGTGATATTGAATACCTCGCGGACTTCAATGGTAGCAGTAATCTGTTCTTTCAATTCCGGAGCCAACATACCTTCCATAGCAGCTTTCACCTCTTCTATCGCATCATAGATGACAGAGTACTTGCGGATATCCACTCCATCTTGTTCGGCCAACTTGGCAGCAGCACCCGAAGGACGTACCTGGAATCCGACGATAATCGCATCCGAAGCGGCAGCCAGAGAAACATCCGATTCGGAGATAGCTCCCACACCCTTATGGATTACATTTACTTGAATTTGCTCTGTAGATAACTTGATCAACGAGTCGCTCAATGCTTCGACAGAACCGTCCACATCACCCTTAACGATAATGTTCAATTCCTGGAAGTTGCCCAAAGCGATACGACGTCCCAATTCATCCAACGTAAGGATCTTCTGTGTGCGCAAGCCTTGCTCACGAGCCAACTGTTCACGCTTACCGGTGATTTCACGGGCTTCCTGATCGCTTTCAACGACATGGAATGTGTCACCTGCGGCAGGAGCGCCATTCAAACCAAGAATCAGTGCCGGTTCGGAAGGTCCGGCCTCTTTAATGCGTTGGTTACGCTCGTTGAACATAGCTTTCACACGTCCGTAGCTTGTTCCTGCCAACACAATATCTCCCACTTTCAATGTACCGTTGGATACCAACACAGTAGCTACATATCCACGTCCTTTGTCCAATGAAGACTCAATGATGGATCCCGTAGCGTTACGGTTAGGATTAGCCTTCAAGTCGAGCATTTCAGCTTCCAGCAATACCTTCTCCAACAATTCCTCTACTCCTATACCTTTCTTGGCAGATATATCTTGTGACTGATATTTTCCACCCCATTCTTCAACGAGATAGTTCATGGCAGCCAGTTCTTCCTTAATCTTATCGGGATTTGCAGTCGGCTTATCCACCTTGTTAATTGCAAAGACAATAGGTACGCCCGCTGCCATTGCATGGTTGATTGCTTCCTTTGTCTGCGGCATCACGTTATCATCGGCAGCCACGATAATGATAGCAATATCCGTCACTTTCGCACCACGAGCACGCATAGCGGTAAACGCCTCATGTCCCGGAGTATCGAGGAACGTAATACGGCGACCGTCTTCCAGCTTCACATTATATGCACCGATATGCTGTGTAATACCTCCGGCCTCACCGGCAATTACATTCGCCTTACGGATATAGTCAAGCAAAGATGTCTTACCGTGGTCAACGTGTCCCATCACCGTTACAATCGGAGCGCGCGGTTGCAAATCTTCGGGTGCGTCTTCTTCTTCAACG
>CAKUYM010000103.1 GCA_934716785.1 uncultured Bacteroides sp.
TACACAAGTAAATAGTCAACCTGCAGTTTCTAAAGACAGCGAGACCTCTTATCAAAAAAACAGCTCACGCCGTGATTTCTACTCTCTTTCGGGATATTTGAATTACAGCAAAAGTTTCAATGACGTGCATAATCTGAATGTAATGTTGGGTACGCAATACGAACTGACAGAGTTCGACAAATTCGGTACTACGGTAAAAGATATACAAAGTGCGTTGGAAACCATCAATGGTGCGGGGGTGGTATCTATTGATGGTGGTAAAGGTGAAAAATGGAAAGAAGCGGTTTTGTCTTATTTTTCACGTCTGAATTATAACTATAAGTCTAAATATCTGGCTGAGGTGAATATGCGGTATGATGGTTCTTCTAAGTTCAAGACAGGGCGTTGGGCGTTTTTCTATGGCATTTCCGGTGGATGGAGAATCTCGGAAGAAAATTTCATGAAAGGAAAAGACTGGCTGAATGACCTGAAACTGCGCGCCTCATATGGTGTAGTGGGTAACCAAAGCGGAATAGACCGTTTTGAAGGAGAACAGTATTACAATTTTAAGGCTCTGACAGGTGCTTTGATTGGAAGTAACAAAGCTCCGGTTATCCAAACGAACGGTAAGATAGCCTCAAGCGGTCGTGAGTGGGAAAGAATTCATAATTATAACTTGGGATTGGATTTTACTGTATTGAACGGGCGTCTGACCGGTACGGTGGAAGGATATATAAAGAAAAACAACAATATGTTGATTACAGTTTCTTATCCGGGAATTTTAGGGGATGGGGCTGGTTATTCCAATGCCGGAAAGTTTGAAGCGAAAGGGTATGAAGGACAACTTACTTGGTCGGACAAAATCGGAAAAGTGAAGTATCATATTGGTGGAACTTATTCATTTAATACCAATAAACTGGTTGATATTGGTGGGGTAACTGTATTGAAAAGCGGTTTTGTCGATAAACAACAGGGATATCCGTTGAACAGTATCTTTGGATTGCGTTATACGGGAAAAATTCAGAATGAGGAACAACGTGATAAGTATGTGAAACGTTTTGGCTTGAACAATACGGTTGGGCTGACCGACGCGGTTCGTTTGGGTGACAATATGTATGAAGATATAAATAAGGATGGAAAGCTGGATTATAATGATTATGTATATTTGGGTACTGATGACCCGAAGATATCTTACTCTTTCAATTTAGGCTTTGAATGGAATAATTTTGATTTGTCATTTATCTTTCAGGGAGTTGCCAAACGTACCATTTTCCGTACCGGTGATAATGGAGGTAACGAGACATGGCGTATACCTATGAAATCGTGGTATCTCAATACTTCCGACCAGTCAGTGGGTAATACGTGGAGTCCGGAAAATCCGGGAGCTCATTATCCTGCATATACAAATGACAATTCTCTTCTTAACTACGATTATCAAGCATCTTCCTGGTCGGTTGAGGACGGTTCGTATTTTCGTTTGAAAAACGTGACGCTGGGATATAATGTACCTCAAACATTCTTGAAAAAGACAAAAGTAATTGATGCCTGCCGTTTGTATTTTACGGGTACCGATCTTTGGGAAATTTCCAAAATTAATGACGGATGGGATCCTGAAGCAAGCCGTAAGGTATCTGGCGTGGGCCGTTATCCATTTGTACGTACCATTACTTTTGGACTGAATATAACCCTTTAACTAAGTAACTATCATGAAAAAATATATAAAGCTCCTTTTAACATTGTCATTGGGAATGAATGTTTGTTCCTGTCTTGACTTTAATCCTGAAGATCAGCTTGCTGATGGAAATATGTGGCAGGCGGCCAGTGACTTCGAATATTTTGCCAATGACTTTTATAGCTGGACACGTGATTTCAGTACCGTCCTTTATGATGCTCCACATTCCGATCTTCGTGCCGATCTGGTGTTGTCAACTAACACCAACTCTTTTAGCCATGGCAATAATACGATACCGGGTTCGGATAAAAACTATACGGATAATTATAATCATATTCGTCGTACGAATATGTTGCTCGAAAAGGCCGAAAAATATTCCGGCAGTGGTGATATCAGCCGATATGTGGCTGAAGCGAAGTTCTTTCGTGCCTATTCTTATTTTGATTTGGTTCAGTTATTCGGAAATGTCATCCTTACTAAGAAACCGTTAGATGTAACTTCTCCCGAAATGAATGCCGTGCGCAACGACCGTGGCGAAGTAATTGATTTTATTATTCAGGACCTGAAAGAAGCGGCTCCTTCACTGCCGGCAACTGTATCTACTGATGAAGAGGGACGTTTGACTAAATGGGCGGCTTACGCTTTTCTTTCGCGTGTCGCTTTATATGAAGGAACATGGCAAAAGTTTCATAACGGTAATACTGTCCGCAGTAGTGAATTGCTGACAATTGCGGCTGAAGCCGCTAAGGAAGTCATTGATAAAGGAGGATACGGACTTTTTTACTCTGACAAACTGAAGGAATATTCGTATAAATACTTGTTTATACTGGAAAATGTGCAGTCCAATCCTGCCAATTTGACTAAAAACGCTAATAATGAATATATTTTCTATCGTCGTCATGATGAGACTTTACTTCCGATAGGAAAGAATGTTACGACAGCAGTTTTGGCCTCACAGTCATTAACTATTAGCCGCAAATTCGCCAATTTATTCCTCACGCAGGCGGGAGTACCGATGGATGTCAATAACGAGCAACTTTATCAGACTCCTACATCTGAATTTGATAATCGTGACAACCGTATGAAGAATATCTTTCTGCCCAATGGCGTAAAGTACTGGAACAATACGGAAAAATCGTCCAGAAATAGTTGGACTGCCGCCGATGAATCACGCGCTTTGACATGTGACGTGCGTAAGGGAACCGGTTATATGAATCAGAAATGGGCAACTGAACGTTATGTCAATGACACAAAAGAAGGGTATGATTATCCGATAATCCGTTATGCGGAGGTCTTGTTGAATTATGCGGAGGCTGTATATGAGAAATGCGCAAATGATGGAAACACGGAAGATGCCAAGATTGACGCGGCTTTAGTATATTTAAATAAAGTTCGTAAGCGCGTCAATCCGGATATGCCTGATTTGACCATTGAATTTGCAAAAGCCCATTCTTTAAATCTACAAGAGGAGATTCGACGTGAACGTACAATCGAATTGTTCCATGAAGGATTTCGTCTGGATGACTTGAAACGATGGAAAACGGCTGAAGACGAAATGCCGCAGGATGTTAAGGGAATTCGTTGGATAGGTACTTTTCAGACATTGTGGGGAGACGCTTCTTCTAAGCGGAAGGATAATGAGGGTTGCCTTATTTTAGAAGACGGGCGCTCATGGCAGAATAAGAACTATTTATATCCGTTACCTACGGACCAGACACAGTTGAATCCGAATCTCGGGCAAAATCCCGAATGGTAATTATTTAATTAATTGATTGATAAAAAAGACTATGAATAAGAATTTTAGCAAGCTATTATATGGTATTGCACTGATATCACTGGTTGGTATAAATAGTGCTTGCTCAGATGATAAAGACTTTGGAGAAGTAGCAAAACAAGCTGTTGCAATGTCTTCTGTCACTATTGGAAAGACTGATTATACGAAACCTGACGGTAATATTACGCTGTTAAAGAATGGTGAGATACAAATCCCTTATACAATCGCACCGGAAAACGCGACTAAGACAGGCTTGAAATGGAGTTCATCAAACACGTCTGTAGTGACTGTATCACAAGAGGGAGTCATCAAGGTCGGAAACGAAACGGGAGAGGCTGTTATTTACGTCACGCCGGAGGTTGGCTTTGGACAGACTTCCGTTACTCCGTCATTTAAAGTAGAAGTAGTGGAAGAATTTGTTTATATGTCTTCTCTTTTCATATCTACAAAACCGGAAAAAAATGTGATTGCCGCGACAAGTAAGTTTCAGTTGGCGGCTACATCCTTGCCCGAAGACGTGACATTTAAACGTTATACATGGACATCCAATAAACCGTCGGTGGCAACTGTAGATGAAAATGGCTTATTGACGGGTATCGCTGAGGGGCGCGCTACTATTACGGTGACGGCTGATGACTTGAATCCAGGGACGAAGGCGTCCGCTTCTTTTGAAGTGGAAGTGCAAGTATCGGTACCCATCACGAAAATTAGTTTCAGTGACAATGAAAAGAATTATCTGTCAGCTTTGGGGTATGGAGAAACCTATCGTATCACACCGATTCTGGAACCTGCCGACGCTACCGCTTCTTTGATTTCATGGAGTAGTGATAATCCGGGAGTAATTTCCGTTGATGATGATGGAGTTTTGACTGTGCATACTACCACTACAGGAACTGCTAACATCACGGCTACCTATAATGATATAGTTGCTACTGTGGAAGCTAATGTCGCGGAAGGTCGATTCTGGTTCTCGTTTGCGAACGAATTCCCTAGTAGCTATTGGAGATTGCCTAAAAACGGAACAGACCCGACAACCAAGTCTGACGAGCACAAGACTATTGTTACGATGGGAGTTAACGGTGAAAAGCACAGAGCGGATATTGTTTTCAATCAGAGTAAGATAAATATAACTCCGGGAACTTATCGTTATATAGCAATGAAGGTACAAACGCGTGGAGCCGGTAATATCACATTCGCGTTATATGATAAGAAACCTGCGGATGGTATAAGTATAGGAGAAAATTATTGGGGACTTCCCGGTTCGACAGGTACGAACGCCAATAATACTTATACGGTATTGGGCGGCGGAAGTATATCTTATGATAAGGCCAATGTTATCTATTATGATTTGCAGGGTCGTTTCGCAAATAAAAGTTGGGATGGAAGTACGGCTGCTTATACGTTAGCGTCTCTTCAATTTAAGATGGCCGATTTCAAGACATCTACAACCTATGATATTTATTGGATTCGCGCATTTAAAACGATGGATGAACTGGAAAATTATGTTAATAACGAAAATCTTAATAACTAATAGATTATGAAATTAAACAGATTCAAATCAATCATATTGGGAGCGGGGCTGATGGCTCTGACTTCCCTCTCACTGTTCGCTTGCAGTGAAATAGAAGACGGAGTGAATGATATTGACAGCTGGTCGGCGCCGGTTGATGAATATGTGCCTAGTTTGGAACATCCGGGTATTATGCATACCGCTAAAAGTTTAAATCGTATGAAAACGATTGTGAAACGGGGAGAAGCCGGAACGATAGAATCGGGTTCATTGGAGGAAAGGGCATACGCTACTTATCTTTTAATGAAAGATTATTCGCTTTCAAAGTCAAACTATACGATGAAGAAGACACCGGGAGTTCAGGTTGAATTGAGAAGAGGTAGCGGAGGAAATGCGGGAGTTTTTCAACCGGATTTCAGTGCGGCCTGTTTGAATTCTTTGATGTGGGCACTTACCGGAGAGACTGCCCATGCGGATAAGGCGAAAGAGATTCTGTTGGAATATGCAAGGACTGTAACAAAGATTCCGGTTCACAATGATGATGATTTGTTGGCGGGACTACAAGGATTTATGGTGGCTTATGCTACTGAACTGTTGAGTCACGTATCGTACAACAATGTGACTCCTTTGAGTGGTGATGAGTTGGAAGAAGTAAATGGCATGCTTCGGAATGTGTTCCTGCCGGTATTGAATAACTTTTATGCGACTCCTGCATTTTCGAATGGTAACTGGGGATTGATTGTGACAAGGGCGTACATGGCAATAGCTATTTTATGGAATGACCAAGCGATGTACAAACAAGCTGTCGATTTCCTTCTATATGGTAATGATAACGGAACATTAAAGAATTATATTGATGGAGACACAGGACAGTGTCAAGAAAGTGGACGTGATCAGGGGCATACTCAATTAGGAATTGGCATGATTGCCTCAATCTGTGAGATGGGATATCAGCAAGGAAATGACCTTTACGCTTTATTGGATAACAGGTTGTTGAAGGGATATGAATATGTAGCCGGTTATAATTTGGGTAATGAAATGCCGTTTAAAACTTGGGTGGATGTTACTGGGAAATACAGTAACTGGACGAAGCCTGATTCGAGTGGAACCAGTACGCGCGGCACATTCAGAGGAATATATAGTATTGCCTATAACCATTACTTTACTCGTAAACATTTAAGTATGCCTTATACAAAACAGGTGTTGGATAATAAAAGCTATGTGGAAGGCTATGATAGTGATAATAACGGTTTCTATGCTTTTCAGTTTTGTGACGGAGATATTGATCCGGAATAAAGTGAATGAAAAAGTTTGGATTTAGAAAAAATATTTTGAAGGGGATTAGGTATTTACCTAATCCCCTTCGTATATATAAGCAAATAGGTAAGTAAACAGATTGTTTCAAGCAAGAGAATATATTCGGTTCTCCGATAGGATTAGTTTTATATAAAGGTAGAAAGACCTGTTTTTAGGAATAACGATTGAATCAAGAAAAGAACTATTAGCAGATATACTATGCGTAAAAAGATTCTGTTTTTGGCAGGAATGATGGCTTGCTGCATCGTGGCAGGTGCACAAGAAATCTCAAAGACTTGGGTGGCTGATAAGGGCGATGGTACTTATCAGAACCCGGTTCTTCATGCGGACTATTCCGATCCGGATGTATGTGCGGCCGGAGATGATTTCTATATGACAGCGTCCAGTTTTAATTGCATTCCAGGCCTCCCCATTCTCCATTCCAATGATTTGGTGAATTGGTCGTTGGTGAACTATGCGTTGCCGGTGCAGGAGCCGGAAGAATTCTTCGATAAGGCACAGCATGGTAAAGGTGTGTGGGCACCGTCTATTCGTTTCCATGACGGAGAGTTTTATATTTACTGGGGCGATCCGGATTTTGGAATTTACATGATAAAGGCAAAGGACCCCAAAGGCGAATGGAGCAAACCTGTGCTGGTGAAAGCCGGGAAGGGTATGATTGACCCCACGCCTCTTTGGGATGAGGATGGTAAAGTCTATCTGGTACATGCCTATGCCGGAAGCCGTAGCGGTGTGAACAGTATCGTGGTGATTTGCGAACTGAATGCGGAGGGAACGGAAGTGATATCAGCACCGGTCATGGTGTTTGACGGAAATGATGGAAAGAACCATACGGTAGAAGGACCGAAGCTTTACAAGCGTAACGGATACTACTATATTTTTGCTCCGGCGGGTGGAGTAGCGACCGGTTGGCAGTTGGTGCTTCGCTCGAAGAATATTTACGGTCCCTACGAGTCGAAGATCGTCATGGCACAAGGAAAGACAAATATCAACGGACCTCATCAAGGTGCTTGGGTAGATACGAATACGGGAGAATCTTGGTTCGTTCATTTTCAGGATAAAGGCGCTTACGGGCGCGTGATTCATCTGAATCCGATGACTTGGGTAAATGATTGGCCTGTAATCGGAGTAGACAAGGATAAGAACGGTTGCGGTGAACCGGTAACGACCTATAAGAAACCGAATGTAGGAAAGACATATCCGATAGCTACTCCACCGGAGAGTGATGAATTCAATACCCGTCATTTGGGATTGCAATGGCAATGGCATGCCAATAAGAAAGACACTTACGGGTTTACGACCGACTTGGGGTATATCCGTCTTTATGCAGGCAGCCTCTCGAAAGAGTTTGTGAACTTCTGGGAAGTTCCTAACTTGTTGATGCAAAAGTTTCCGGCTGAAGAGTTTACGGCTACGACCAAATTGACATTTACTGCCAAGCAGGACGGGGAGCAAGCCGGAATCATTGTAATGGGATGGGATTATAGTTATCTCTCCATTCGTAAGGCGGGAGATCAGTTTGTTCTGCAACAAGCGGTCTGCAAGGATGCGGAACAGAAAAATCCCGAACGGATAAAAGAATTGGCAAACATTCCGGTAGAACATCTGAAGATGCCGGGAGTGGCGGATAATGAGTGGCAAACGGTTTACTTGCAGGTGAAGGTTCGTAAAGGAGCTGTCTGTACGTTTGCTTATAGTCTGGACGGAAAGAAATACACGACAGTAGGAGAGCCTTTCACAGCTCGACAGGGTAAATGGATAGGAGCCAAAGTCGGTGTGTTCTGCGTGACTCCCAATAACGGGAATCGCGGATGGGCGGATGTCGATTGGTTTCGGGTGACTGAATAGAGGTTCTGTGACTGACTGAATAGAAGAAAGAACGGATAAAAGAAAAACAGATAAATTAAGAATTAACACGAAGATACTGAACAATGAAAAAGATGGTAGTAGGACTGGCTGTGGTGTTGGGATTCTGTATGTGTACCCACAAGCCTTCCGGTATGTTGCTGGATGTGGATAAAGCATTAGACTACTGTGCGTTGCAGACACAACGTACACTTGATGAACTGAAAACGGATTCCGGCATCGACTATACGATGATGCCGCGTAATATCATGGCTGACGAGCAGCACTGGAATTGCCGTAAGGCGACGAAGGAGGAGTGGTGTGCCGGTTTCTGGCCGGGGGTGCTTTGGTATGATTATGAGTATACGCAAGATAAGCATATTTTGGAAGAAGCGGAGAAGTTTACCGCCTCTTTGGAGTTTCTCTCTCATACTCCGGCTTTCGACCATGACTTGGGTTTTCTCGTATTCTGTAGCTACGGAAACGGTTATCGGCTGACCAAGAATCCGGCATACAAGCAGGTGATACTGGACACTGCCGATACGCTGGCTACCCTGTTTAATCCGACAGTGGGCACCATCCTTTCGTGGCCTCGTGAGGTGAAGCCGCGCAACTGGCCGCACAATACCATCATGGACAATATGATTAACCTCGAAATGCTTTTCTGGGCGGCAAAGAACGGTGGCAACCCTTACTTATATGATGTGGCGGTGGCTCATGCCGACAAGACTATGAAGTGCCATTTCCGTCCCGACTACACGTCATATCACGTTGCTGTATATGACACGATTACAGGTAATCTCATTAAAGGAGTCACCCATCAGGGATATGCCGACAGCACTATGTGGGCACGCGGACAAGCATGGGCAATCTATGGCTATACCGTAGTCTATCGTGAAACGAGAGATCCGAAGTACTTGGACTTTGTGCAGAAAGTGACGGATGTCTATTTGGAAAGGTTGCCCGAAGACAAAATTCCTTATTGGGATTTCGATGCTCCGGATATTCCGAACGCCCCTCGTGATGCCTCGGCAGCGGCAGTTGTCGCTTCCGCCTTACTCGAATTGTCTACGTATCTTCCTAACGGAACGGGAAAACGGTATAAGGATGAGGCTGTAGGGATGTTGGCAAGTTTGAGTTCCGACAGTTATCAGAGCGGCAAGAGCAAACCGTCATTCTTGCTCCATAGTGTAGGCCACTGGCCGAATCATTCGGAGATAGATGCTTCCATTATTTATGCGGACTACTATTATATCGAAGCGCTGCTGAGACTGAAACGCCTGCAGGAAGGACATGGAGTGCTTGGGTGATAAAAGAACTTCTTTATAAACCAAAATAGTCCTTACCACAATTGTATTATGCGGTAAGGACTATTTTGATTTATAAAGGTTTTGACACACGCTTTTTGGGCTGCGTCAGTTCGTTGACCAAGATACAAGTCGGAGGTTGGTCTGTATGTTGATATCGGCAGGGTTATTTATTTTTATTTTTCACCTTGACGATGTCATAATTCAGATCACTGACAGTCTCTTGCAAACTATCGTTTACCAGACGGAGAGTAGTATCATTGACAACCACGAAATACATAGGCTCTTCGTTACTGTTCTTCGGAGTCAGTTTGATGGCGGTAACGGGCTTTTTATTTACGACTTTGTGCACAGTCTGTTGCTTTCCTTTAGAAGTAAAAGTTGTGTTCTTGCCTTGTCCGTCAGCATCAAGGTAAGTCATATCCAGTGTATAAGTGGTATCCACACCATCGGTTGCCGCATTCAGAGTCAGTACATAGTCAATGCCCGGACCGTCGGCTGCCGGAAGAGTGCCGGTATAAACTTCAGTCATTTCCTCAATCGGAGTCATTGCGATGGCAATACTGTCTGCTTCTGCCTCTGCGGCTTTGTTGGTTTTTGATTGGCAAGATGCCAGAGCAGCTACAACGGCTGCCAACATAATTACTTTCTTCATTGTTAAGTGCTTTAAGTTAATATAAATATAGTTTGAGCTATCGCTCGGTTTATTTCCCTTCAATTGTCCGGTAGTTTTCCCTTTATCGTCCGATGGGCTTTCACTCAGTCGTCCGGCAGGCTTTCACTCTTCCTCATCCCGTTTGATGACCAGCAGTTTGTCTACTCGTCCCCGGTCCATATCTACTACCTCGAATTGCAGGTTCTTGTAGGTAAAGACGTCTCCGGCTTTCGGGATACGGCCTATCAGGAACATCGCCAGTCCGCCCAGTGTAGTGAAGTCTTCCGATTCCAAGTCTTCATAGGATAAAATTCCCATCTCTTCCATGAAGTCGTCGATGTTCATGGATGCTTCCACCAGCATCGAGCCGTCCTGCCTTGTCACGATTTCCTCTTCCTCCGTCTCGTTCTCTTCGAGGATGTCTCCGAAGATACTTTCGGTCAGGTCGTGCAGCGTGATAATGCCCTCCGTGCTACCATACTCGTTAACAACAACTCCGAACTTGTTTTTGTTCTTCTTGAACAGCTCTAAAACCTTATTTGCATACAAACTTTCCGGAATAAAGAGGGGTGGGCGGGCTATCTCGCGCAGGTCGAACGGGTGCTGATTGCCCATCATCAGGATAATATCCTTTACGGAGACAACTCCGATAACCTCGTCTTTCCGCTCGTCTACCAGCAGATATTTGCTGTAATGCTCTTCCTCTATAGTCTTCATCACTTTCTCCCGCGTATCTTCAGGGTGGAGCATCACGATGTCTCGGCGGTGTGTCATCAGGTCGTTGGCACGCTTGTCCGAGAAGCGGAACACGTCGCGTATCATTTCCGTCTCTTCCTTGTCTATCACTCCCTGTTCCGAACTTTGGTGGAGAATCATTTTTATCTCCTCCTGCGTCATGGGGCGTTCCTCATTTTTCAGACCGATAAATCTGTTCAGCAGTCGGGTGGAGATACTGAGCAGCCATACGAAAGGATAAGAAACTTTGGTCAGCAGAATCATTATCGGGCTGAATAAGATGGCGTATTTTTCCGGGTTACTGAGGGCGATGGACTTGGGCACCAACTCTCCGATGATGAGAGAAAGATAGGTGATGACTGCCACGGTGGTGATCATGGCAAGGTTGCGCGCATATACTTCCGCTCCCGGGATGAGGGAGAACAGGGGGACGAGGTCGTCGGCGATGGCCACTCCGCCATAAGCACCGGATATGATGCCGATGAGGGTGATGCCGATTTGGATGGTGGACAGGAATTTCTCTGGCTCTTCCAGTTGTTTCAATACTCCGCGTGCTGATTTGTAACCTTTTGCGACAAGGGTTTCAAGGCGTGCCTTACTGGATGATACCAGCGCAATCTCATACATGGCGAATATGCCATTCAGTATGAGTAAGAGAAGAATGATAAGAAATTCCATAAATGGATTGTAATGGTTTTGTTGCTTCAAATTTACATGAAATCACAGCGTTATGCAAATCTGCATTATAGATTAATACTTTTTTAATACTCGAGTGCTCTTTTATCATAAGCAAAAAGATCGGTATATTAGGGAAATTTTCCTATATTTGTCACACAAATAAAAACTGATACCTTATGAAGACTGTGACTTTGATGACTTGTGATGACGCAATGCAGGCACATATCTTGCAGGGAGCGTTGGAAAATGAAGGGATTGAATCGATTCTGCACAATGAGAATTTCTCGACTTTGTATAGGAATTGTGTGAACAGCATAGCAGGTGTGGATATTCTGGTGGCAGAGGAAGACTATGAAAAGGCTGTGCGGGTACTACGGGAAAATCAGAGTTGGCCTGAGGACTTGAAACTTTGTCCGCATTGCGGCTCGACGGATATAAAGCCGTCGCTGAAGAAAGGGCGAGGATTGCGCGGGATAGGTGCGCTGTTTGCTGCCATATTTGCGGGGATAGTACTGAAGAGTGATAAGCATTGGGAGTATAGCTGCAAACGGTGTCATAAGACTTTTGATGCACCTGTTGCCCGGTTTGTCCCTTCTGAAAAGAATAATGGATGATTAGATTATACGGTTCATCAGTTGGGATTATACGGATAATCGGATTATAAGAGAGTTATTTTTTTTATTATATATGTACAATGAATAAGAGACATTTTTTGTTAACCGTTTTATTATTGGTATTGGCAGCGCTTTCTTTTGCTGCACGGGTGGATACTGTATTAGTCAATAGCCCTTCTATGAATAGGGATGTAAAGGTGGTAGTTGTTGCACCGGATGTGGC
>CAKUYM010000104.1 GCA_934716785.1 uncultured Bacteroides sp.
GACGGTGACCAATTGGCTGATATAGCTGACTGGTATGCCACTGAACAAAGATTTGCTGAAGCACAGGAAGTCATCGACTACGGATTCCACTTGCATCCCGGAAACACAGACTTGCTGATACAGCAGGCTTATCTTTATCTCGACCTGTATCTGTTGCAGGATGCCAAGGATACGGTCGCTACCATTAGCGAAGAGTACTCCCCCGAAGTAAAGATGCTTAAAGCCGAACTGCTGCTGAACGAAGAAAAACCGGAAGAAGCATGTCAGCTACTGGAAACAATCGCCGCTGATATCGATCTTGACACACTCGTTGAGATTGTACATCTCTTCCTCGATTTGAGATACCCTCAATATGCTTTGGAATGGTTGGAGAAAGGGAAGCCCCGCTATGCCGAAGAAGAAGAAGAATACCAAGCACTTACAGCCGATAGCCTATTGGCTGCACATGAGCTTGATGCTGCCATTGAAGTATACAACAAACTGATAGATAAATCCCCCTACAACACTGCTTACTGGATGGGATTGGCCAAAATCTATTTCATCAAGGAGAATATCGAAAAATCCGTTGAGGCTTGCGATTTTGCATTGGCAGCCGACGAAACCTACGGAGAAGCCTATGCCTACAGGGCACACAATTACTTCTATCTGAACCATCCGGATGCAGCCATCGCGGTTTATCAGAAAGCAATAGACTACAAGGCTATCCCCCCTATGTTGGGGTATATGTTTATGGGATTGTCATACGCCAATAAAGAAGAATGGGAAAAGGCGGCAGACTGTTACACAAGAGTGATAGAATGTTTCAAAGAAGAAGATGACGAAAACTCCATCTTATTGATAGACACCTATACCAGCAAAGCAGCTGTTGTCTCTCAACTCGGAAGATTCAATGAAGCACATCAGCTATGCGATAAAGCAAAAGAAATAGACCCGGACGACAGCCATATTTACCTGACAGATGGGAAAGTGTATTTGGAGGAGGGAAAGAAAGACAAGGCGGCAAAAGCTTTCGAGAAGGCAATGGAACTCAATCCCGATGTGGATATGTGCCACATGGTAGCTTCCGCTTATTCGGAAAACGAATATCTGCATGAAGCAAAAACATACTACGAAATGGCTTATAAGATTGACCCGCAATACGACCAAGTAGCAGATAAACTAAGTATCCTCAGCCTTGTTATAGACAACGATGTGGAAAAATTCATCAAATACAATAATGAAAGCCAGCACCCGCTTGGCGAGGACGTTATTTCAGGGTGGATTGCCAAGGACGGTCATAATGAAGAAGAAAAGCAGATGCTCGTGGAACTATTGAGGCGCATAAAAGAAGAGAAAAACAAAAAAGAAAATAATAATCAATTTTAATTAAACTCTATCCCTAAAAAGAAATGGAATCAGTAGCTTTTATCCAGTGGTGCCTGGATCATTTGAACTATTGGACTATCACCTTATTGATGGCTATCGAAAGTTCTTTCATACCTTTCCCTTCGGAAGTGGTTATCCCGCCGGCTGCCTACAAAGCGGCGGTCAACGATGAGCTCAATATCTATCTGGTAGTTGTATTTGCCACTATCGGAGCCAATATCGGAGCGTTAATCAACTATTATCTGGCTAAATGGCTGGGACGCCCCATCATCTACAAGTTTGCCAATAGCCGTATCGGGCATATCTGCCTGATTGATGAAGCCAAAGTGCACAATGCCGAGGTCTACTTCGAGAAGCATGGCGCACTTTCCACCTTTATCGGCCGTTTGATTCCCGCTGTCCGCCAGTTGATATCCATACCTGCCGGACTGGCTCAGATGAAGTTGCACACCTTCCTGCTCTACACCACTTTGGGAGCAGGTTTGTGGAACACCATTCTGGCAGTCATCGGCTATCAGTTGGCCAGAGTACCCGGCATTGACAGCGAGCAGAAGCTGATTGAAAAAGTGACGGAATACAGTCATGAAATAGGCTATGGCTTCATCGCCATCGGCATATTCATCGTCGGTTTTCTGATTTATAAAGGGATGAAGAAGAAATAAACCATACAAAGACAGGGACACATCAATACCGTTCTTTAATGTGCCCCTGCCTTTAAGAGAATGTTGATGACCCAGCGGATCATGTTATTTTATCGCAGCCAATGCTTTGTCATAATCAGGTTCTTGTGTAATTTCCGGCACGAGCTCGGTATAAGCCACTTTGCCGTCTTTACCGATTACGACTACCGCACGTGCGAGGAGTCCGGCTAATGGTCCGTCTGCCATACGTACCCCGTAGCTCTCATCGAAATCCGAGAAACGGAAGTCTGACAATGGAATCACATTTTCGATACCTTCTGTCGTACAGAAACGTGCGTGTGCAAACGGGAGATCTTTAGAAATGGCCAACACGACCGTATCTTTCATACCGGCAGCCATCTTGTTGAATTTGCGTACAGACGTAGCACATACGCTTGTATCCAGACTTGGAAAAATATTGAGAATTACATTCTTACCATTCAAGTTCTTCAGAGAGAAAGAAGATAAGTCTGTTTTCACCAGTTCGAAGTCAGGAGCGACTTTGCCTGTTTGTATAAATTCACCGATCAGCTTCACCGGTTGTCCCTTGAAATTTGTTGTTGCCATAATGTATCTATTATATTAAAAAATTACTCATATTTAAAATCACTTTATATAAAGAACAACCGTTACACCCAATATGTTCACGAAAAACTTTTCGCAACCCAAATTGTTATAACACAACGAAATCAATAATAATATTCAAATAAAAACATCAAACGTATGGAAACAGAAATCTATGAGATGGAACATCCGGTAAGAAACTGGTGGACCTCTCTCCTTTTAGGCATTGTGTATATTATCGTAGCCTTTTGGCTCATGTTCTCTCCGCTAAGCAGCTACATAGCCCTAAGCATAGTATTCAGCGCATCTATGCTGACAAGCGGTGTGCTGGAGATCGTATTTGCCCTCAGCAATAAAAAAAGCGTTCCCAGTTGGGGATGGTACATTGCAGGCGGGCTGATAGACATTGTATTGGGCATTTATCTCATCGCCTACCCGATGATCAGCATGGAAGTCATTCCTTTCATCATAGCCTTCTGGCTTATGTTCCGCGGGTTCTCTTCCACCGGCTATTCTATCGACCTGAAACGTTATGGCACCCGCGACTGGGGCTGGTACATGGCTTTCGGAATCCTTGCCATCCTTTGCTCGTTGCTGATATTATGGCAACCTGCTGTCGGAGCGCTCTATGCAGTGTACATGATATCTTTCGCTTTCCTCATCATCGGGATTTTCCGCATCATGCTTTCGTTCGAGTTGAGGAAGTTGCGTAAAAGAAAATAAAATACTTTCGACACTTACTTTAGTATTTTGCATTATCTTTGCATACCAATTTACATAAATCTATTAATTAAAAAAAGTAAGAAAATTATGGCAATGCATACATGGTTTGAATGTAAGATCCGTTATGAGAAAGTAATGGAAAACGGCATGCAGAAAAAAGTAACCGAACCTTATCTCGTTGATGCTCTCAGCTTTACAGAAGCTGAAGCACGCATCATAGAAGAAATGACCCCATTCATTTCGGGGGAGTTCACCGTTTCCGATATCAAGCGTGCCAACTATAGCGAACTCTTCCCAAGCGATGAAGAGAGCGCCGACCGCTGGTTTAAATGTAAACTCATTTTCATCACACTGGATGAGAAGAGCGGTGCAGAGAAAAAGACCTCCACGCAGGTATTGGTACAAGCTGCCGACTTACGTGACGCAGTGAAGAAGTTGGACGAGGGTATGAAAGGTACAATGGCGGATTATCAAATCGGCATGGTGTCCGAGACCCCGCTGATGGACGTATATCCTTATAGTGCCGGTCCGGACGACAAACCGGAATTTGACCCGTCAAAAGCATAAGTGACAATGAGTATTGCTGACGATTTAAAGCAAGTACTGGCCGAGCTCCCACAAGGAGTCCGGCTGGTAGCTGTCTCAAAATTCCATCCCAATGAAGCGATAGAAGAAGCATATCAGGCGGGACAGCGTATTTTTGGAGAAAGCAAGGTGCAGGAAATGACAGCTAAATACGAAAGTTTGCCCAAAGATATCGAATGGCATTTTATCGGTCACCTGCAAAGCAACAAAATCAAGTACATAATACCCTACGTAGCGATGATACATGGAATCGATACGTACAAATTGCTAACGGAAGTCAACAAGCAAGCTGCTAAAGCGGGGCGCACTGTCAACTGCCTGCTACAGATACACGTAGCGCAGGAAGAGACGAAGTTTGGTTTCAGCCCGGAAAAATGCCGGGAGATGCTGAATGCCGGAGAGTGGAAGGAACTTGCCCACGTGCGCATCTGCGGACTGATGGGAATGGCAAGCAACACAGATAACGTTGAACAAATCAACCGCGAATTTTGTTTACTTGATAGACTCTTTAATGAGTTCAAGGAAACTTGGTTCGCCGACTCAGACGATTTTCGGGAATTATCAATGGGCATGTCACACGATTATCACGAAGCGATTGCCGCAGGAAGTACCTTGATACGGGTGGGAAGCAAGATTTTCGGAGAGCGCAATTATAATATTTAACCAATCATTTATGCCATGACCGATTTAAAAACTGCTTTCGCAGGGCTTTCGCTCAGAAACCCTATCATTATCAGTAGCTCAGGGCTGACCAACAGTGTCGGCAAAAATAAGAAACTGGCCGAAGACGGTGCCGGTGCCATTGTTCTGAAATCGCTGTTCGAAGAGCAGATTATGCTGGAAGCGGAACAACTGCGTGATCCGGCTTTCTCTGCCGAAGGAAGCGATTATATGGAAGAATATATCCGCGAGCACAAGTTGGCCGAATACCTAACACTGATTAAAGAAAGCAAAAAAGCATGCCCTATTCCTATCATTGCCAGCATTAACTGCTACTCTGATTCCGAATGGGTCGACTTTGCCAAACAAATCGAAGAGGCTGGCGCAGATGCACTGGAAATTAATATTCTTGCATTGCAATCCGACGTACAATATCAATATGGGGCTTTTGAACAACGGCATGTTGATATCCTTCGCCACGTTAAAAAGACAATCAGCATTCCGGTTATCATGAAATTGGGCGACAACCTGACGAATCCCGTAGCATTGATCGAACAGCTTCATGCCAACGGTGCAGCGGCAATTGTCCTCTTCAACCGTTTCTATCAACCGGACATCAACATCGAAAAACTGGAACATATCTCCGGTGAAGTATTCAGCAATGCGTCTGACCTTGCCACCCCGCTCCGCTGGATTGGGATTGCATCTGCCACTGTAGACAAAATCGACTATGCAGCATCCGGTGGAGTGGCTGATGCGGAAGCTGTAGTAAAGGCAATTCTTGCCGGTGCGGCAGCCGTGGAGGTTTGCAGTGCGATCTATCTGAATACCAACGCATTCATCGGAGAAGCAACACGTTTTCTCTCTGCATGGATGGCACGGAAAGGATTCGACAGTATCGCTCAGTTCAAAGGCAGACTGAACATTAAGGATGTAAAAGGTATCAATACTTTCGAACGCACCCAGTTTCTTAAGTATTTCGGGAAGAAAGAATAATAGTTCCAACTAAATCAAGCACGGATTATGTGAGTTCACGGTTTCGCCAATTAATCTAAAACCGTATAGTCTGCACAATCCGTGCTTGATTTACATTTATCATGATATCACGTCTCTTAAAAAGTGATATCTCTTTATTACATCAGATTACTTGCCAACTCGCTCAGCTCGCTTCGCTCACCTTTCACCAAATTGACATGTGCGAAGAGATTTTGATCCTTCATACGGTCAATCATATACACCAAGCCATTGGACTGACTATCCAGATACGGCTGGTCAATCTGCTGGATATCTCCGGTGAATACCATCTTCGTGCCCTCGCCGGCCCTGGTAATGATTGTTTTTATCTCATTTGGAGTAAGATTTTGTGCTTCGTCGATGATACAATACATTTCACTCAAGCTACGCCCACGAATAAAGGCCAATGCCTCTATCACCAGTTGCTCGCTTTTCTGCATATCCTCAATACGCTTCACTTCCGCAGAATTAGCGGCAAACTGACGTTTTATCACATTCAGATTGTCAAACAACGGTTGCATATAGGGAGCCACCTTCTCCTTGGCATCCCCCGGCAAGAAACCGATATCCTTATTGGAAAGAGCCACGATAGGGCGCGCCAGCAGAATCTGCTTGTAGTCCGTCAACTTTCCTAACGCAGCAGCCAAAGCCAACAGCGTTTTTCCCGTTCCCGCCTTTCCGGTCAGCGCCACCAGCTTGATGTTCGGATCGTTCAAAATCTCAAAAGCGAAACTCTGCTCGGCATTACGAGGTTCGATACCATAATTCCTGCCCTTCATCACCCTACAAATGGAGTGAGTGAAAGGATTGTAACGCGCCAGCACACTGTTGCGATCACTCTTCAGCACAAAGCACTCATTGGGGTGGAGCAGATTCTTAAAATCAAACTCATCCAAGTCGATACCTTCCTTAGAAGAATAGATACGGTCTATCAATGCCGGGTCTATATTTTCAAAGATTTCATTGGATTTCTCGAACACATCCACATTCGCCACCTTATCCGTAATGTAATCCTCGCAAAGCAAGCCGATGGAGCGTGCTTTCATGCGTAAGTTCACATCCTTGGTCACCAAGACTGATTTCATTTCCGGATATCGGGCAGTCAGATATTCGGTCGCTGCCAAGATGAAGTGGTCGGGCTTCTTGGTGGGGAAAGAGTCCCACACCTTAGGTGCATCCACCTTACCGGTCACCACGAATAGGCGTCCCAGCCCTTCGCCAAGCTTCACTCCATTGGTGAAAAGCTCATCACTGGTCAGCGCATCCAGTTCGCGCACAAACTCACGGGCATTGAAATTGATCTGCTCGTTTCCTTTTTTAAACTTGTCCAATTCTTCGAGCACAACAAGAGGAAGATAAATATCATTTTCCTGGAAATTCTTCAAACATTTGCAGTCGTGAAGAATAACATTCGTGTCTAACACAAAATTTTTCTTAGTTCCCATGATTTCTTAGATTTAAATGTTGATATTTGCAATCTCAAACTGCCACCCTTCACAGATTATCGGGTTGACGGTTTTAAAGATAGACAAATAAACGGGCAAAATGAATTGTCTGGCGTTAAAATTTATAAAATATGGATTATCAGAACACTTTAAAGTATTTATACGAAAGCGTACCTATGTTTCAGCAAATAGGAAACCAAGCGTATAAGCCGGGGTTAGAAACAACGTACAAATTGGATGAATACTTCGGGCATCCCCATCGACAATTCAAGACTATACACATTGCGGGAACTAATGGAAAAGGTTCCTGTTCGCACACCATTGCGGCAGTGTTGCAGTCTGCCGGCTACCGAGTAGGTTTGTTCACCTCACCTCATCTGGTCGATTTCCGCGAACGCATCCGCATCAACGGCGAGATGGTTTCGGAAGAGTACGTAGTGGATTTCGTGGAGAAACACCGCGCTTTCTTCGAACCGCTGCATCCTTCGTTCTTTGAACTGACCACCGCCATGGCATTCCGCTACTTTGCCGACCAGCAAGTAGATGTGGCCGTTATCGAAGTGGGCATGGGAGGACGGTTGGACTGTACAAACATCATCCATCCTGACTTGTGCGTCATCACCAATATCGGCTTTGACCACACCCAATATCTGGGCGATACGTTAGCAAAAATTGCCCAAGAAAAGGCGGGCATTATCAAGGAAGGTGTACCGGTTGTCATCGGCAGGGCTGAAGGAGAGGTGAGACGTGTATTCAGCGCAAAGGCAAAAGAGATGAATGCACCTATCAGTTATGCGGAAGATATATTGGCTGATAAGTTAGATTTACACATATATAAATATCCGGTATTACAGAATATAAGGAACATGATTGACAATCTGACGCGGATGGGAGAAAAGGATGGAAATGATAAAACAATGCAGCACAAAGATATCATATTTCCCGTCATCAGATACAGTTTACGGGCATTAGACGAAATACTCGACAAGAAAAAGGATGCTATCAGAATATGCGGTGAGAAGTTTCCTATAGGGCTTTTCTTCGAACTGAGCGGTGCATACCAACTCGAGAATATCCCCACTATCCTGACCGCTCTTGATATACTGGAGAAGCAGGGCTACCATATCGACGAACAGAACTATTACCCCGCTTTCGCAAACGTATGCCGACTCACCGGACTAAGGGGGCGTTGGGAAAAAGTACACAGCTATCCGGAGATAGTCTGTGACACCGGACACAATGTCGACGGACTCAAATATGTTTGCTGTCAGTTAGAGGCTATCCATCAAAAATTAGGACAGAATATCCATATCGTATTCGGCATGGTCAATGACAAAGACATCAATGGTGTTCTACAGTTACTCCCCTCATACGCAACCTACTACTTCACTAAAGCAAGCGTGAAGCGCGCACTACCGGAGAATGAATTGATGAAATTGGCACAAGAAGCCGGGCTGAAGGGAAACGCCTATCCCACCGTGGTAGATGCTGTACAGGCTGCTAAAAAGAACTGCCCCCCTCAAGGTTTTATTTTTGTGGGAGGCAGCAATTTCATTGTCGCTGATTTGTTAGCGAACCGCGATACACTCAATCTCTACTAATGCATCCTTAGGTAGAGCTTTTACGGCAACAGCCGAGCGTGCCGGAAAGGCTCCCTCAAAATAGGTGGCATACACACCATTCATTCCCGCAAACAGGGACATATCCTGAAGAAAGACAGTAGTTTTGACAATGTTCGCCATTGTCAATCCTGCTTCTTCAAGAATGTGTTTGACGTTCTCCAACGACTGGCGCGCTTGGCTTTCAATGCCTTCCGCCATCTGACCCGTAGCAGCATCAATCGGCAATTGACCGGACACAAATACCATTCCATTGGCTTCTATCGCCTGACTGTAAGGCCCGATAGCACCGGGCGCTTTCTCACTGCAAATTACTTTTTTCATATTTATTTTAGTTTTCTGTTTATACTGACTTTCAAAGGTAGCAAAAAAAAGCCTCCCGCAAAACGTTTCTTGCAAGAGGCTGTATTATTTCGTCTTAAAAATACTTATTCAACCTTTTTTCCTTCCGAGGCTTCGACAGTAACATTTGGGGATTCTTCCGCTTTCACATCTTCCTTCGAAATGTTTACAGTCACATTCACAGAAGTGGGCTGTGCCTGATAAGGCATGCGATTCTTTGGATCTTTACCATATTGATTATCCCCCACCGTACCATCAGCAAACAGCATATACAATCCAAATATCCAACCGACAACAGGAATGCAGCATAATAGAATCCACCAGCCGGACTTGTTTAAGTCATGTAAACGCTTCACTCCCTGCGCAAGAGAAAACCAAACAGAAGCCACTATCGCCAAAATGACCAGCAATCCGATAATCCAACCACCGGACGCTCCGGTAGTTTCGCCCATAATGAATGCAAACAGGCTCAGAAACCATGCAAGACAGGAGACTACAATACAAGATAGGAAGTATTCGATCCTACGAATACGACCATCAAATGAAAAAGGAGCTTTGAACATAATTTATTAAAGTTATATGAATAAATAAGTGAATTTTCATTCGTGTTTTCCTTTTTTTTATCAAAAAGCAAAATTATAAAATAAATTAAAGAATGAAAGGAAAATAATGAAAATATTTTAAACATCGAAAATTTCAGACAGACACTCCAAACAATTGTCCTATTTCATTAAAAGCAGACTACAAGGATCATACATTTTAAAGAAAAAAGTACCAGCGATCATGCAGTATTTCATGAAAACCTGCATTTACCTTATAAAGACAAGGAATAAAACGATAATCAAACCCATATCATAAGACCTAAAACCTGAACTTGACAAACGGGGAGTAAAGGTTACCGATTTATCGGACTAACCTGAAAAAAATGAAGAGAGAGAGTTTCAACATTCCCCAAAATGAGAACCCCCTATCGACCAAGAAAGCCGGTAGGGGTTATTTTATAGTATACCATTTTCTCTTAAAATGAATCCAGTAATATTATGAGCCAAGATATTGTTTGATCTGTTCTACAGGCATTGACAACTGCCCGGATATTTCTTCAATCGATACTCCATTATTACAAAGCATTTTTACCATTGAACGAATCATCAGTTTGTTCTTCTCAATGACCTGTTCCTTCTGCTCGATTTCCTGATTTTTCATCCTTATTGTTGTATTCATCATCTCTATTTCAGAAAGGATCTCATCTTCTATCTCCATGGCGCGACACACATCGGGATCAACAAAAGCCTTCAGCAAGCGATGCACGACACACTTCACCTCTTCATCAAGATGTTCCTCGTTTATTTCCAGATAATGCCTATTTTCAGCTTGGCAGTACTTCTGGTCGAATACGCTCAGCAATCGTTCAAGACGGTTACGGGTGCGACCGGCAAGAAAAGGAATCTGCACGATAATGCTGTCATGCGTCAGACTCCCGATAAGGGGCTCGGAAAAAGGAAGAGGCTCGTTATCATAGCTCTGATAGTAACGACGTATATAAACTACCGGTTCGTTCAAGTTACCCAAAGAATGTCCTAAAATGTAGATAGAGATAATGGGCAAACCCAATAACTGTTTTTGCTTAAGTTCATTTTTCTTTTCGAGCATGTTCCCTTTATCAAAGTATTGGTTATCCAAATACTGCCGAAGACGTAGTATTTCAGTAATCAGCCAAGTCTTTTGCAGTTCAATAAGGACAAGATGTTCCGAACCGTCAGCTTCACGAAGCTTGGCTAAGAAATCTATACGAAAGAGTGATATACGTGCCTGTTCCACGGATGTATACCCATGGTGATGCATCTCAAGGTCAACAATTTCCTTTTTGAGCAATGCCGATAGCAAGATCTTGGCAACTTTATTGTCTTCCATCAAGAATTTGAATACTGTGTCATAAATGGGATTGGCAATGATGGTCATATTGCTTGTTTTTAATGATTTATAATCTTGTTGTAAAGGTACTTCTTTTTATTGGATAATAAGGGAATAAAAGATTAAATCTTCTATCAGAAAGATACTTAAATATATTGTTCTTTCCACACCAATCGTTGTACAATCTACCTACACCAATCATTGCACAACTTTCATATCCTGCTAAATATATCGTTTGCATCCCCGCCTATAAAAAATATCCACGGTGGAAAAACAAAACAAGCGTAACGAATGCTCTTCTGCTAATTCGCTACGCTTTGTTCTAAATTCGACAAATCCGCTATGCTCTCTACCTGTCTTAGCCTTACTTACAATATTTCTTAATCAATTCATCCGCATTCGAATCGCCCAATTCTTTAGCCTTCTTAAAATTTCCGCAAGCCTCGTCCGTCTTCTTCAACTGTATCTGGCAAAGCCCCAACAAACGGTACGCTTCGCCATATTTCGGATCGGCTTTCAGGATATTGTTCAGAATCTGAACTGCTTCCTCATAACGCCCCACACGCAGATTCACCACTGCATTTTCGGCCTGATAAGTCAGGTCGGCCGGGTTCAACTCGACAGCTTTGGCAATATCATCCAAGGCACGCTGATACTGACGTGCTTTCAAAGCTGCCTGTTCGCGATAAAAATAGAACACATCGTTCACCTGACCGTTGACTGCTTTGAAATATGCGTCATAATCGAGCATGGCATTTCGTGCCTGACCGGCATTCATATTGGCCTGTGCACGTTCCAATAGATAAGGAGCGAAGTTGGCAGTGACCGGCTGCGGACAACGGGCAACGCAACTATCCATCAAAGCTAAAATCTCCTTCGGTTCAGCATTCATCAACTCCTTTGTTTTGGCAGCACTGAAAAAAGTAGCGGCAGAAGCCATGTTACTTGCATTCACCTTCTCATAAGCAGCTAAAGCGCCGGCATAATCCTGCCGTGCAAATAGTATATCACCTTCCAACTGAGCATAAACTGGAAGCGGGTCAAGAGCAATCGCCTGTCGCACATTCTCCAAAGCTGTGTCATAGTTCCAGTTCTTATACGTTTTCTCCGGTTTTGAAAGTTGGTATGCATACATCAACTTACCTATATTATAATATACGTCATCTTTCTTTTGAGCCACTTTCAAAGCCTGATTCAAGTCGGCAGCAGCCTTATCGAACCATGATTGATCATCTTTAGCCTTTGCCACATAATGATTGGCACGGCG
>CAKUYM010000105.1 GCA_934716785.1 uncultured Bacteroides sp.
AACAGCCGTAAACGTGCAGGCGATGGTATTCGGTAATATGGGGGATACGTCCGCAACCGGTGTTTGTTTCTCTCGCGACGCTGCTACGGGTGAGGATCTTTTCAACGGCGAATATTTGATTAACGCGCAAGGTGAAGATGTTGTTGCTGGTATCCGTACTCCGCAGCAAATCACCAAGATAGGTTCTCAGCGTTGGGCTCAATTGGCTGGTGTAAGCGAAGAGGAACGTGCAGCCAAATATCCTTCTATGGAAGAAGCTATGCCGGAAATTTATAAAGAATTGGATGAACTTCAGACGAAACTGGAGAATCACTATAAAGACATGCAGGACATGGAGTTCACTGTTCAGGAGGGTAAACTTTGGTTCCTTCAGACACGTAACGGTAAACGTACGGGCGCTGCAATGGTGAAGATTGCCATGGACTTGCTGCGTCAGGGCATGATTGACGAAAAGACTGCTTTGATGCGTGTAGAGCCGAATAAGTTGGACGAACTGCTTCACCCCGTATTTGATAAGGAGGCTTTGAAGAAGGCTAAAGTGCTGACTCGTGGTCTTCCGGCTTCTCCGGGTGCTGCAACAGGTCAGATTGTATTCTTTGCTGATGATGCTGCCGAATGGCATGCTGCCGGCAAACGCGTGGTAATGGTCCGTATCGAAACATCTCCTGAGGACTTGGCGGGTATGGCTGTTGCCGAAGGTATTCTTACAGCCCGTGGCGGTATGACTTCTCACGCTGCCGTAGTGGCTCGCGGTATGGGTAAATGTTGCGTATCCGGTGCAGGTGCATTGAATATCGATTATAAGGCACGTACGGTAGAAATTGACGGTGTAGTTCTGAAAGAGGGCGATTATATCTCTCTGAACGGAAGCACGGGTGTGGTTTATAACGGTAAGGTAGAGACGAAGGCTGCCGAGCTTTCCGGTGACTTTGCCGAATTGATGAAATTGGCTGATAAATATACTCGTCTGCAGGTACGTACCAATGCGGATACTCCTCATGATGCGGAAGTGGCCCGTAACTTCGGCGCGGTAGGTATCGGACTTTGCCGTACGGAGCATATGTTCTTCGAGGGTGAGAAAATTAAGGCTATGCGCGAAATGATTTTGGCAGAAGATGCTGAGGGACGCCGCAAAGCATTGGCGAAGATTCTTCCTTACCAACAGGCCGACTTTAAGGGTATCTTTAAAGCAATGGCAGGTTATCCGGTGACTGTACGTCTGCTCGATCCTCCTTTGCATGAGTTTGTTCCCCACGATTTGAAAGGACAGCAGGAGATGGCGGATGCTATGGGCGTAAGTTTGCAATATATCCAGCAGCGTGTAGAATCATTGTGCGAGCACAATCCGATGCTGGGCCATCGTGGTTGCCGCTTGGGAAATACATATCCTGAGATTACTCAGATGCAGACACGTGCTATTCTTGGTGCTGCATTGGAACTGAAGAAAGAAGGGGTGGAGACTCATCCGGAAATCATGGTTCCGCTGACCGGTATCTTGTACGAATTCAAGGAACAGGAAAAAGTGATTCGTGCAGAAGCTGCGAGGTTGTTCGAAGAAATGGGAGACAGCATTGAATTCAAGGTGGGTACAATGATCGAAATTCCACGTGCGGCTCTGACTGCCGACCGTATCGCTTCGTCCGCTGAGTTCTTCTCATTCGGTACCAACGACTTGACACAGATGACTTTCGGCTATTCTCGTGATGATATTGCTTCTTTCCTCCCGGTTTATTTGGAGAAGAAGATTCTGAAAGTAGACCCGTTCCAGGTGCTTGACCAGAATGGTGTGGGACAATTGGTGCGTATGGCTACAGAAAAGGGCCGTGCTATTCGTCCGGATTTGAAATGCGGTATCTGCGGTGAGCATGGTGGCGAACCTTCTTCAGTGAAGTTCTGCCACAGAGTAGGCTTAAATTACGTCAGCTGCTCTCCGTTTAGAGTGCCGATTGCAAGATTGGCGGCGGCGCAGGCGGCGATAGAAGATTGATAAAAAGCACTGTAAGAGCGTGCTACAAGGCGGTTGAAGCGGGTTAGGTGCTTCAACCGCCTTTTTTATTTTTATCTTAAATGTGTATAAACGTGCATCGGCAGAACCATAATTCTTGGCAGTGGGATTCATGCAATAACATTACTTTTGTTGTAAGCTTGCTTTAATCATTCGATATCTTTCTTTTGTGAAAGATGCTGTCCGTATTCTTCCTGTGGCTCAGCAACCAATCTTACTTCTACAGGTTGTTGAATAGGATATATTTTCAATTGTTGTTTCTGACCTGTTTGCGCCAATACCGGGTTCAGCCGCTCCTTCAACTTAGTGTTCCGTTTCAGTACTGACATGTTACGGATGGCAAAAGACAGGGCTTTCTTCGTGCCGATGAGTACACAAATCTTTTTGGCACGGGTAATGCCTGTATAAATCAGGTTGCGTTGCAACATCACGTAATGAGTCATCAGCACAGGCATCACCACGATGGGATATTCCGAACCTTGCGATTTGTGGATGGTTGTGGCGTAAGCCAGTGTTAGCTCATCCAATTCCGAAGCCTCGTATTCCACCAATCGGTCCTCGAAATTCACGAATAACGTGTGTTCTTCCAAATCTACCTTCTCCACATAACCCAAGTCACCGTTGAACACATCCTTGTCATAGTTGTTGCGCAACTGCATCACTCGATCGCCCTGACGGAACGAGTAACCGCCCCGATTCAAAGCCAAGGGCGAAGGGTTCAAGGCATTTTGTAATGCCATATTCAGATTGGCAGCACCCACCACGCCCCGCTGCATGGGAGTCAGCACTTGTATGTTGCTTACCTTTTGGTTGTAGGCTTTGGGCAGGCGGCTTTTCACCAAATTCACGATGTCCTCCGCTACCTTTTCCGGGTCTTCCTGCTGGATGAAGAAAAAGTCGGTGGTCTGACCGTTGCTCGTATCGGGAAACCGTCCTTGATTGATAGCATGCGCGCTCATCACAATGCGACTGCTCTGTGCTTGGCGGAAAATGCGGGTTAGGCGGATGACGGGTATTTTTTCGCTATCGATGATGTCGCGCAACACGTTTCCCGCTCCCACGCTGGGAAGTTGGTCGATGTCTCCCACCAAGATCAAGCGCATGGAAGAGGGGATGGCCTTCATCAGGTTATTCATCAGAATGATATCTATCATAGAACATTCATCTACGATAAGCGCATCGCTTTCCAATGGGTTCTCATCATTCCGCTTGTAGCCGTCTTTCGGGTTAAATTCCAGCAGGCGGTGGATGGTTTTGGCTTCCATGCCCGTAGCCTCGCTCATCCGTTTAGCGGCACGTCCGGTAGGAGCTGCCAATAAAATCCGCAGTCCCATATGCTTCAAGGCTGCAATGATGCCTTGTGTGGTAGTGGTCTTTCCCGTACCCGGTCCGCCTGTCAGTACCATCACCTTAGAGCGGACGGCTTCCTCAATGGCTTGCAACTGCACTTCGTCATACTCAATACCTGTTTCCTTGGAGAGAGATGTTATGTCACATTGTTTGGTAAAGAGTTCGTCTTCCGATTTACGCAGCAGGGCAAGCAACCGGTTGGTCGTGCCTACTTCGGCAAAGTAGAACGGTGGTAGGTAGATGGCTTCATTTTCAATCTTCAGGTCCTCCGTCTGTGCCATATTTGTCAGTGCTTCTCGGATGGATGCTTCGTCCGCTTCCAGCAGCTCAAGGGCAGCTTTCACCAACTGTTCCTCTTCGGCATACACATGACCTTCGTTGGCCAATTGGTTCAAGGTATAAATGATACCGCTCTTGCAACGTCTTTGGTCATTCTTCTCGTAGCCCATCTTTCCGGCAATGCCGTCAGCCGTCTTGAAGCCGATGCCCCAGATATCATCCGCCAAACGGTAAGGATTTTCCTTTACTTTGTCGATGCTTTCTTTGCCATACTGGCGATAGATTTTTGCAGCATATGCCGTGCTCACCCCATAACCTTGCAGAAAGAGCATAACGTTCTTGATGTCTTTTTGCTTCTCCCAACTTTCACGTATCTTCTCCACACGCTTTTTGCCGATACCTGAAACCTCATACAGTCGTTCGATGTCGGTCTCGATGATTTCAATGGTGTCCAATCCGAACTGTTTCACGATGAGTTGGGCAAATTTCGGCCCGATTCCTTTTACCAGTCCGCTTCCCAAGTACTTCTCGATACCATATACGGTGGCGGGCATGACTTCCTCCCACGACTGGCACACGAACTGACTACCGTAACGTTTGTCCACCTTCCAGTCGCCCTCGCACAGCAGCACACTTCCGGCAGGTATCTCCAAGAGGTTACCCACCAAGGTTACAAGATCATTATAGCCTTTCACCTTGACTTTCATCACCGAATAGCCATTTTCGGGATTTTGATAGGTGATGCGTTCTACTACACAGCGGAGCTTAAGCATATTTATTGAATTCTTTTATAAAACTGCTAATGTATTACTTCTATAAAACAACTAATGTATTACTTGAATGAACTAAGTATGTAGATCAGTCCTTTAAAATAATGTTCGAAATAAAAATTAAAACGATTGTCACTATGTTTTCAGAGGCAAAGTTACAGAGATTTATTGTCTGCAGGATGATTTCTGCAAAAAATTTGCATTGCAACAGGAAAATATATGGTTAAAGAGATAAATTAGAATCAGCGGAATAACTGTTATAAGGCATCATGGTGATCACTTGAAACGGTTGGATATGCCCTCCGGTTTCAATTATTAAACAGAGAGAAAGTGGCAGTCATATTCAAGTAGGGAATTGGTAAAGGTTTCTGATAGTAAAAAAATAATCGGAAAATTGTTTTAATTGAAAAAGGATTATATTTTTGCATCCCAGAAATAAGGTATTTGGGAGGGCTTGTCCTCCGTAGTGTTTAATTAAAAAACAACGATGAAATGAAAAAGATTGTAATTTTATTTTTTGTGGTAATGGTGGCATTGTCTGCCAAGGCTCAATTCTATGCAGGTGGTAATGTTTCATTGTGGCATAATGATGATGCAGACAACACTTATTTTTTGATAGAGCCGGAACTTGGGTATAATATTAATGAAAAATGGGCAGTCGGAGCTACATTAGGATTTGCACATAACAGCAAAGAAACAGCCGGCTTTAAGAACGCTTTCAGTTTTGCTCCTTATGCTCGTTATTCATTTTATGAAAATAAAGTAGTTCGTCTGTTTTTGGATGGCGGCATCGGAGTTTCTTCCGTAAAATGGGAAGGACATTCTGAAGGTGGTTTTGAGTTGGGAATCAAACCGGGACTTGCTATTAAACTGAACAATCATTTCAGCTTGGTGGCAAAATGCGGCTTCTTGGGATATAGAGACGATTATGCTTATGGTTCTGACGGTTATGGATTCTCACTTGGCACTGAAGACTTGTCATTCGGTTTCCACTACGAGTTCTGATAAATAAGGATTAAATAAGGATTCAGATATTCTGATAAACATAGATAATCGGATACATAGCTAAAGAGTAACATAGCTAAATAATAAAATAGGAAAGGGGATACTCTAAAATAGGGGATTCCCTTTTTATATATATAAACTCTATATTTCACACATTTGTTAACGAGAATGTTGCTTAATACAAATTAGCAATATACATTTGCATTGTCAAACAATAAGGGAAATAGAATCCTTGAGTATTAATTTAAAACTTTAAAATTATGAAGAAGAGTGTATTGTTTGTTTTGTTTGCGCTGATTTCAGCTGCAGGTTTTTCTCAGATTACGGGATGGAATGCCAAAGTCGGTATGAATGTCAGTAACTGGACTACAGATGACATGAAAGCGAAAGTGGGTTTCAGAGTCGGATTTGGAACAGAGTATGCATTTAATGATATGTGGTCATTGCAGCCCTCATTGTTCTTCTCTACCAAAGGAGCGAAAGCCGATAGCGGCGATGCTATGGAAGCGAAAGCTGAAGTAACAGTAAATCAAATGTATTTGGAATTGCCGGTTATGGCAGCTGCTCGCTTTAATGTAGCAGATAATGCTAATTTGGTCGTTAGTGCAGGTCCTTACTTTGCTTATGGCATTGGTGGTAAAACGAAGGCTACAGTTAAAATGATGGGGCAAGAAGGTAAGGTGAAATTTAATACGTTTGGCGATATAGACAAAGTGACTCTCGAATATAATGGAGAGAGTAGAGACCTTTCCATCGGAGAACTTGGGGATTTAGGAGATGCAGATTTATCAGATGCAACAGGACTGAATCGTTTTGACTTTGGTTTAGGAGTTGGAGTAGCATTGGAATTCAATAGATTTATCGTAGGTCTGGACGGACAGTTCGGATTGACCAAACTGCAGACTGATGGTGGTAAAAATATGAATTTTGCAATCAGTGTGGGATATAAATTCTGATAATCACTGATCAGAGAAAAAAGGAAGCCGTTGCTGAAGATGATTCGCAACGGCTTCCTTTTATTTTCGTTTATAGCAACGGCTTTCCTTATAGGCTTTATCGAGCAGGATAATGTAATCTCTTTTAATCCGATAATTTCTTCAACTTCTTGAAGTGCTCGATTACAGTCTGATAGCTCTGATCCGAGCAAGCATCGAACCTGTTCCAAAGATCGCCTAATATGGCAGCTCCACCAAATCCGAAATCTTTAATTTCGAGAATATTATCTTCGTTGATACCACCCAATGCCATAACTTTTGAATCAATGATTTTGGCCTTTTGCGCCTCACGCAATTCCTCGGCAGTATACGTTGAATGATAGTTTGTTTTAGATATACTGTCATAGATAGGGCTCATGAAGACATAATCATAGAAATGTTTCCTGTTTTTCACCTCTTCGACGGAGTGGCAAGAGCAACTGACATGCCCCGCATAGTCATGTGGCTCTTTCGGGTTGCGCGTATTCAGATGGATCCCCATCAGATTGAACTCCTCTTTTAGGTAAAAGTGCTCGTGTGTGACTATGCGGCGGTGATATTTCTCCGGGATAAGCGTCAGTAACCGTTCCGAATACATGGCCGGAGTTTCCGGTTTCCTGAGATGTAGAATATCCAGCCCCTCTTCGAAAAGAGCAGTAATGATCTTATCTTCTTCAACGAAGAAAGTGGGTGTCGTGACTACAATTAACTTCATTTCCTTTGTTAACTTGGATTGATGAGCAAAGTTAATAATTAACTATATCAGATGCCAACGTTTATAGTGAAAATTTGTTAGATTGCATTGTCCGCAGGTCAATTGTCCATAGCTCGCCGGCTAAAACGTCACCAAAACCACCGATTATTTTCAGGACTTCCGTAGCCTCGATGCTCCCTACGATGGCGGGAGTGACACCCATCACCCCTTTGGGCGGATGTGGCATTCGCTTCATCCCTTCTTCATCGGGATAGAGGTCACGATAATTTTTCTTCCGATTTCCATAATTGAAAACAGAGACCTGTCCTTCGAAACCGCAGATGGCGCCATATACATACGGCTTTCCCTGTTCGATACAGATATCATTAATCAAATAGCGTGTGGCAAAGTTGTCACAGCCATCCACCACAATGTCATATTCACGGATTATGTCACGGGCATTCTCCTCAGTCAGCCGGGTGGAGTAGGGTTGTACCTTAACTTCACTGTTGAGTGCTGACAGTCGTTCTGCCGCACATACTACTTTCGGCTTGTCCAACTCTTTCTCGGAATAGAGTACCTGCCGTTGCAAGTTACTGATACTTACCACATCATCGTCCACAAGTCCGATGCGGCCTACACCTGCCCCTGTCAGATAAAGGGAGATGGGAGAGCCTAACCCTCCCACACCTACTATAAGCACCTTGGCATTCTGTATCTTCTTCTGACCTTCTTCTCCGATTTCGGGAAGAATAATTTGCCTGTCGTACCTCATCTGTCTATCTTTTAAAATCAAAAGACTGATCCCAATCTTTCCAAACCGGCTCACGGCCCAGCTTTTTCAGATCTCGTTCCACTTCTACTGCTTTTCGTTCGTCGCTCACATGAAATTGCTCCAGTGTCTGGGGATAACTGTAATATCCGCCCGGCTCCGTTTTGCTTTCCGCACTCATAGTCGTTACGCCCAATGTTGCCATGTGGTTGCGGATTTCTGCACTTTCGCGGGTAGAATAGGATATATCCACATCATGGTCGAAGATACGCATGGCGAATGTCAGTTGCGCCAGTTCACGGTCGCTCATGATGACATTCGGTTGGAAACCGCCATTCTCCGACGGGCGCATACGCGGGAAGTTAACGCTGTATTTGGTCTTCCAATAATGTTTCTGCAAGTAGCGCAGGTGATATGCCATCATCGTCACATCCGTCCGCCATTCTTCCAGACCGATCAAGACGCCCATACCGATCTTGTGTACACCTGCCTGCCCCATGCGGTCGAACCCATTGACACGCCATTCAAATTTAGATTTCATGCCTCTGGGGTGATACGTCTTGTAATTTGCCTTGTTGTATGTCTCCTGAAAGCAGATTACACCGTTCAGCCCGTGTTTCGTCAGTTCTTTGTACTCCTCCGCTTTGAGCGGCATCACCTCGATTTGCAGATTGCTGAAATAAGGCTTTGCCAAGTCAAGCGCGCGGGCGATGTACGGAACTCCGGCTGCCGCAGGGTTTTCACCCGTCACGAGCAGAAGATTTTCAAAAGGAGCAAGCCGCTTGATTGCTTTGTATTCATTGATGATTTCTTCCTCTGTCAGGATGGTCCTTTTCATCGGATTGCTGATGTGGAAGCCGCAATAAACACAGGAATTGGTACATGAATTGGTGAGGTAGAGCGGGACAAACATAGAGATTGTCTTGCCAAACCGTTCCATGGTATATTTCTGACTGAGACGTGCCATCACTTCCAGATAAGGCGTGGCGGCAGGTGATATCAGCGCCATAAAGTCGTTGACGTCCAAATGCTCTTTTTTGCCTAACGCACGGCGTACGTCAGCATCTGTTTTGGAATAGATGGCTTTTGTCGTCTCTTCCCAGGATATTTTTTCTAATTCGTCTGAGAACATTTTATTAATCGTTTTTTTTATTCTTTTTTAAATCACGTGATAACTTCATCGCACAGAAGTTGGGTCCGCACATCGTACAGTACTCTCCGTCGACATGATGTCCTGCACGGAAATACGTCTGCGCCCGTTCCGGGTCGAGTGACAAGTCGAACTGGTCTTTCCAGCGGAACTCATAACGCGCTTTGCTCAATGCATTATCCCGCACCTGTGCTCCCGGATGCCCTTTGGCGAGGTCGGCGGCATGGGCTGCTATCTTGTAGGTGATAACTCCTACGCGAACATCCTCTTTGTCGGGCAGGGCAAGGTGCTCTTTCGGAGTCACATAGCAAAGCATAGCCGTGCCCAACCAGCCTATCTGTGCAGCACCGATAGCCGAAGTGATGTGGTCGTATCCCGGAGCGATATCTGTTACCAACGGGCCGAGTGTATAGAACGGTGCATCGTGGCACTTTTCAATCTGACGCTCCATATTCTCCTTGATCTTATGCATGGGGACGTGGCCGGGACCTTCGATAAATGCTTGCACATTCTTATCCCACGCGCGAAGCACCAATTCGCCCATCGTATCCAATTCGGCAAACTGAGCCTCATCGTTGGCGTCATAGATGGAACCCGGACGAAGCCCGTCTCCTAAAGACACAGCTACATCATATTCGGCCAAGATGTCACAGATATCGTCAAAGTGTTCATACAAGAAACTCTCACGGTCGTGCACCAAGCACCATTTGCTCATGATACTTCCTCCGCGGCTCACGATGCCACACAACCGCTTGTCGGCAAGATGTACATTGTGGCGGCGGATACCTGCATGTATTGTGAAGTAATCCACTCCCTGCTCGCATTGTTCAATCAAAGTGTCCCGGTAGATTTCCCAAGTCAGGTCTTCCACCACGCCGTTCACCTTTTCAAGTGCCTGATAGATAGGAACCGTGCCCACCGGAACGGGGCAGTTGCGGATAATCCACTCGCGTGTCTCATGGATATTTTCTCCGGTAGATAGATCCATCAAAGTATCACCGCCCCATTTGCAGCTCCACAATGCTTTTTCCACCTCTTCGTCGATGCTCGAAGTGGTAGCCGAGTTACCGATATTGGTATTGATTTTCACCAGGAAGTTGCGCCCGATAATCATCGGCTCGGATTCCGGGTGATTGATGTTGGCTGGCAATACGGCGCGTCCTTCCGCGATCTCCTGGCGGACAAATTCGGGAGTGATATGTGTCTTGATACCCAATTCCTCGCAATTCATATTCTCGCGGATAGCCACATACTCCATTTCGGGAGTGATGATGCCTCTTTTGGCGTATGCCATTTGAGTGATGGCTTTTCCTTTTTTAGCACGATAGGGCAGGGCGATATGTTCAAAGCGCAGGTGGTCGAGACTTTTGTCATCCCGTCTCATACGTCCGTATTCGGATGTGATTTCTGGAAGCTGCTCTACGTCACCACGACCTACAATCCACTCTTCGCGCATTCGAGGCAGTCCTTTTTTGAGGTCGATAGTCATCTCCGTGTCGCTGAACGGACCGCTGGTATCATATACATACACCTCGGGATTCGGTGTCACTATCTTTTCTTCACCTTCAAAACTAACACTGGGCACTTGTTCCACCTTGCGCATGGCTACGCGGATGTTCGGATAAAGTTTGCCGGGCAAATATACCTTTTGGGAGCGGGGAAATTTTATTCTTTGTTCCATAATTGTTGTTTAAATCAGCTACTCGTTCATAAGTTATTTGTCAAGAAAAGCAGTCAGAGGTGAGCTTGCTTCCGCTATAAAGTTGTCGGCTTGCAGTCCTAATCCTGCTTCATAAGCCTGTCTTCCGGCTTCAGTGGCAGCTTTGAACGCCTTTGCCATCTCTACCGGGTTGCCGGCAACAGCGATTGCCGTGTTTACCAAAACGGCAGAAGCACCCAGCTCCATGGCTTCGGCTGCATGGCTCGGTGCGCCGATACCTGCATCAACGACCACGGGGATGCCGGCCTGCTCGATAATGATCTGCAGGAACTCTCTGGTTTGCAGTCCCTTGTTCGTACCAATCGGTGCGCCGAGAGGCATAACGGTAGCCGCACCGGCCTCTTCCAACCGTTTGCAAAGCACAGGGTCTGCCTGGCAATAGGGTAATACGACAAATCCCAATTTGACCAATTCCTCCGTAGCTTTCAGTGTCTCGATAGAGTCGGGAAGCAGATAACGGGGGTCGGGGTGGATTTCCAGTTTCAGCCAGTTGGTGCCGAATGCTTCGCGTGCCATCTGTGCGGCAAAAACAGCTTCTTCCGCATCACGTACACCGGAAGTATTGGGCAATAGTTGGATATTCGGATGGATGATATGTTTCAGCATGTCATCCTCTTTATCATCCATATCAATACGTTTCATGGCAACCGTCACCATTTCTGTGCCCGAAGCTAAAATGGCCTGTTCCATGACTTCATTGGAATTGAATTTACCGGTTCCCAAGAAAAGGCGTGAGTTGAACTCGCGTCCTGCAATTACTAATTTTTCCATCTCTTTTTGGAATTTAGAATTATAATGTTGATTTATGAATTACTTAGAATTTTTCGTGTTTCCGCCACCGGATCTTCCGCTCGGAGAATCGTGCCCGACATGGCAATCCCGTTGACCCCTGTACGGAGAATGTCAGGAATATCCTCATTGGTGATTCCTCCGATAGCCACTACGGGCAGTTCGATATTCGCTTCCTTCATTTGAGAAAGTATAGAAGAATATCCCTCCAAGCCCAATACAGGACTCAAATTCTTTTTGGTAGTGGTAAAACGGAAAGGACCGACACCGAGATAATCCGCTCCGGCACGGTAATGCTGTACGACATCTTCGAATGTATTTGCCGTGCCACCGATGATGAAGGCCTCTCCGAGTATTTGTCGTGCTTGGTCGATAGGCATGTCTTTTTTGCCTAAGTGCACACCGTCCACCTCCAGCTTCTTAGCCAGTTCGACGTGGTCGTCGAGAATCAAGATAGCTTCATGCTCTTTGCAAAGCGGTTTCAGTTGCAGGGCTACCGTTTCCACTTCTTCGAGAGGAGCATCCTTCATGCGCAGTTGGATCCATTTGCATCCCCCTTCGAGTGCCATACGCGCAGATTCGAGGTATGAATACCGTTCGGTCTGATGCGTGATAAATTGTAGGCTGATCATTGCTTTATCCTCCGCAAGC
>CAKUYM010000106.1 GCA_934716785.1 uncultured Bacteroides sp.
CTATCTCTTTAATCACTCCGGCAAAGTTGCGCTTGACAAAATCCTCGTTGATATCCTTTATCGTTCTGTGTATCTCACTCTCGTTGCGGGTCAGTCCTCCCACTTCCTGCGAAATCCGGCGGATTATGTCCGTATACCGCTCACTGATATGTTTCTGATAATCGGAGATTTTATCATTATCCACAAACTCGCACAGATTGGATGCGAAGTCATAATAATCCTGTTCTCCAATCAGCTCCGTACGGAAATGGAAAGTGTTTTTCGACGAGAAATTGCCATTGAACTGCGTCACGGCCTTCTTGAATTCTTCCGTTTTCCTGATGGTAGATATAATGAGCGACTTCAACTCTTCCACAATCACCTCACAGCTTTTTCGGGTAGGCTTCTCTCCTATTTCCGTCACAGAGGGCGGACAGAAAGTGTCATCCTTCCGAAACATATCCACTTTATTCAACCCCGTCTCCAATGAATTCAAATCCTTGCCAATCCGGTCAAGTTGCTCGTCCATCCCTTTCTTCTGCATCTGCAACTTCTCCTTCTTCAAGGCGAAACGCTCGTCCAGCGCAACCAACTTCGCATCCAACTCTTTCTTCCGGCTTCGCTCAGCCGGTTCCTTGTCAAACAGTTCCTCCTTATCTCTTTCGTAATAAAGGACTTGCGAACGGAATTTAGCTATATATTCCAGTTCTTTATTTATTTCATCAATCTTGTCATCAAACTTGCGGATAGTGGTCGTATCAGCCCCCTTTCCATTCAATTCGTTCTCCTGCGTCTGCTTCAACTCCTTTTCCCGCTCCGCCGTTTGCCATTTCATACGTTCTATCTCCTGTCTCACACCGGCAGCAAAATCCTCCAGCTCTTTCCTGAGTCCCGCCTTGCTGTCATTATACACCTTACGGCAGGCTTTCAACAGTCTTTCCCGTTCCGCCTGATGTTTTCCCTTTTCCTCTTCCGCCACATAAAGTCTATGTCCGATTTCATTCAGTTGCGCCTGCAATTCTTCGGTGCATTTCCTTTTCCATTCCTCCTCCTTCGTCTTCCATGAGGCGTAATCGGCTTGCAGATTCTTCAGTTGAGCAGGAATCCTCATCCGCTCGGCCTCCTTCAGATGCTGCTCCTCCAGAATGGCATGTATCTGCTTGGAATATTTCTTCTCCAAAGAAGAAACGGCTTCCTCCTCTTCCTCCGCCAACCGGGTGAGACGGGCGGTACAGAGCTGCCGGGCGGTTTGTTGACCGTCACGCTCCTGCTTCATCTCCTCGGGAGTGCGGATAGAACGCTCGATGGCAGCCAGATTAAGTGAAACGCCAAACAAAGTAGTCTCATTGTTTGCCAACCGAGGTTGCAGTTCATTACTATACAGCACCAACTCCTCATCCGCCACCTTGCCTATCGTCTCCTGCCAATCCGGTTTGTTCTTCTCCAGCCATTCACATAAAGAACCTTTCCGCTTCTCAATCAGAGCATCCAGCGTCTGCAACCGCTCTTCAATCGCGCTCCGCTCTTTGCGCACAGCCTCCATCTTGGTATGAAACTCCCATCTCAGTTCTTTCACTTTCCATTCGCACTCCTGTCTCAACTGCTTTATTTCTCCCTGCTGCTGACGGATGTTTAATTCCAACTCCTTGTCCTTTTTACGCAGTTCGTTGATTCCGTCTTCGCAATCGGACATTTCCTTTTGATGGGGATGCTCGTATTTCACCTTCTGAAGTTTCAGGTTGCACTGCGCCTGCTCCTCGTGCAACTGCCGGATGCGGTTATCCACCATTTGCACTTTTTCCTCTTGCGTCGCCCTCACCTTCTCTTCTTCCGCACGAAGCAGCTGCATCAGTTCCTCCTGCTTGCCGCCAATCTCCGCACTTCGGACATTTATCCGTGCCTGCTGACTATTCTCGAAAGTCCGGAAGTCGGCATTCAACTTATCGAACAACAGCCGATACTTGCTCAATACATCCTCATAGGCCCTTGTCAGTTCCGATTTCATATTCCGCACTTGCTCCAATTCCTGCATCAGCAACTCTTCGCAAGACACCCGTTTGATGATTTCCTCAATCCGCATCTGCTCGTAATACAATCGCTTCTCGCGTATCTTTTTGAGCAAATTGTTTATTACACCTATCTCCGTAATCAAGCCATCATGTTCCTTGGTGTACTTTTGCTGCAACTCGCCCATAAGCCGCAACAGCCGTTCGCGTTCGGCCTCCGCCTTAGCCAACTCTTCCTTCACCAACGGAATCTCCTGCAAATCCCTCTTTTCCGCAAAGTTAAGTTCCGCACGCTCTTCGCCAATCTGCTTCTGCGTGTAAATCAAGTCGCGATAGGCGTTCATCACTTTCTCCGCCATCTTCCTGACAGGCACCTCTCCGTTCTTGTTCTTCGTAAACCAAAGCATCACATCCCTGTATTCCTGTTCGAATTCCTTAATCTGACTGCGATAGAAATCCAAATCAACAGAGATATCCTCATCGCTCATCGAACGGATTATAGTATCTTTTATGAAATCGGCATCCAGTTTGGAGTTCAAAAAGACGTTCTGTATCGTCCGCGGGATATTCTGATATTTAGTGCTTTCCACAATGGCGAACTTGCGGTAGGGTATCATTTCATGTTTACGGTTATTGCCGAAAATGATGTCGCGATACATCTCATAGCTTGTCACCTGGGCGGTGTGCTGAATCTTCGATCCCAGACGTTCGCGGATGCGCGCCCACTCGGAATGTACCACATTGCGCTCGTCGATAAACCACTTCTTCTGAAACGGTGCGTCAATAAAGCGGAAAAACACCCGCCCTTGAGATTTGGCAGCCACCACACAATAGGCGCCATTCTCCCGCATCACTTCATAAATAATATAGGAATTGGCGTAAGGGAAATAAAAGGCATCGAAACTTTTCTTTTCTTTCGGAATGCCGAGCTTTAGTTTGTCGGCATTATAAAAGAAAAGTATAGCACGGAGCAGGGTACTTTTACCAACTCCCTGCGTACCGATAAAGTGTACGTTGCCGTCCAACTTCACCTCCGCATACGGTATATGGGCACTGTTCAGAAAAACAATCTTATTCAGGTATCTCATCTTGCACCTCCTCTGAAATTGTGATACAATCAACCAAGTCTTCCATGTAATGAAAAGCCGACAATACTTTGTATGTTCCGTCGAGTTCGTTCTCTTTCTCTATCAGCCCGATGCTCTCCAGCTCCTTCAGCAGTTTGCCTACTACTTCATCATATTTCTTCTTATCCGAAAACAGTTTGACAGCCTTTTCCTTCAACTCGATATCACACCCTATCTGAATCTCAATATCGGCGGCACGAAACAAGAATCCCGGCCCGAATGCCGAGTGATAGGTTTTCAGGAAACTCAGGTAATCGATCCACTTCTGGATAGCTTCCAACTTACGTTCTAAATCTACTTTCGACTCCTTGCGGGTGAAGTAATAATAGCCGTCACCGCCTTCCAAGTAGAAACCGATGCCTTTGTAATAATCGTAATAATCGGGCAAATCTTCCTCTATGGCGTCATACAGGCGCTTCACCTGAGTGGAGATACTGTTGGAAGAGATGAATCCCCCTTTGCTCAGTATATTAAATATCTCTTCGGTATATTTCATGGCTGTCAGTTTTTAGCATTCATCATTTGGCATATATTAAAGGATACTCCACTTCGTCGGAGATTTCGTAAGTATCCGTAAAGCGAAGTTCGTCGGCATATTGCGATGCCAGTTGGCAGAAGAATATCAATTTTTCTCCACGTGTCACCTCTTTCCGGTAGCGATAATTCATCACAAAAGAAAACAAGTGAGTGCTGGATGCCATAAATGAATTATGGACTTCCTGCAGGTTTACGGTGTCTATCATTTGCGACTGTCCGTCCAAGTAGCCTTCCGGAATGGCATCCGCCAGTTGCTTCATTCCTTTCGACGAATTTTTCTGCCGTGCGGCGAGCTTCTTCAATATCTGAAAAGCCTCATCGGAAGTGCGGAGATAGTCGATGGAAAGTTTGATACGATAGCCTACCTGCGGCTCCATCCAGACGGGATTCTTTTGCGCGGCAACCGAACGGATATTGGTATGCTCCTCCAGCAGGAACTGGTCTTTCAAGTATTTCAGCTTCTTTACTTTCTCAAGAATACGGTTCTGATAATCTATCAGATTCAGATAATGGATAATCTGCTTCTGAATCTCAATCAGATTATGGTAAGAATCATTCAACTGGAGTTTCACGTCACTCACTACATTGCGCATCTGCACGTCCATTGCCACCCGGAAGAAAGTGGGCTGTCCGTAATCTATCAATTCCTCGCTTTTACGAATCAGCAGTGCGATATTGTTCCGCTTCTCGTCAAGCCGCACGAGCTTGGCTTTCTTTATCTTATAATTGGGCTCGTTCTTATAGGTATTGTCCATATTCCGCTTCAAGTCCATCACATTGCGGACAGTGGTCAGGGCTATATTCTTCAAGCAGCGTTTCACTTCCCGCTGATAGTTGTACTTGCGCTGTTCGTTATTTTCATTCAAGTAATAATCAATGTTTTCATTCAGCCGTGTCAGGTAATCCTGCACGAAGGAGACATTGATTTCTTCATTCACTTCGAGCACATCTTCAAAGAATTTCAGATAGATATCCTCCATTTCCAGAAAGTCACCGGTATCCCGGATCACTCCGTAGTCTATCAGATAGCGGATACGCTCTTCTTTGTACTCGGTCATTTCAAGAGCATAATCATATCGGAACGAAAGAGACTTCCGCTTGGAAAACATCTCTTTCAAGAGTTCCTTCTCCCGGTCGAGACTCTTGACCAATTCTTCTATGGAACGAAAAGTACTCATCTTATTCACTGTTCTTCCAAATCCATAATACGTCTCATTGCAGGATATTCTCCCACAATCGTCCTTTTCTTAATTATTTCTGCCACAACACTTTTTATACTTCTTCCCGCTTCCACAGGGACAAGGATCGTTCCTTCCGACCGTGTGTGCGAAAGGGGCAGCCTTCATAGTCGGACCCGCGACAATGCGGGGAGGATTATTCTTCAATTTTTCTTTTTCAAACAAAACGAATGTCTCTTCTGAAGAATAACCTTTCAGAATCCAACGGGGAGAATGATTCAAATAATCCATAAATATCTCAATGGCCTCTTGCAGCTCTTGCATGGAAGAAAGCCGGCGGTTAATCATTGAATTGATAATAGACATTGGATTATCTACAGTTTGGGCGGTATACCACAGATATGACAAACCGCTATCCGCCTTTTCTTCCGTACACCGCAATTTCCTCATCATATATTCCTTCAATTCATCCCAATACGGATTAGGCATGATACTCAACGGCATCATTCCTGCTGAAAAAACTTCCTCTTTAGAGAACTTCTTCCTGTCCGGTATATTACGATGCAAACGCAATTGTTCCTCCAAATACTCAAAATCATCCAAAAAAGGAGACTCTATGTAAAGGCTTGTATTATAACCATCTTCCACTTCAAAGGTTAGTCGCTGTATCAATGCAGAATTAGCCAGACTGTCGGCTATTTCTTCTCTTGTCGCTATATTTTGTAAATAGCCTACCAGCATATACAATAAGTCCGAATAAGAGAGAAAACCATATAAATTTACAATTCCACAGGCATACTGTTCTATCATAAAATGAACAGATTGCTTTTGGGAAGTCAACAGTTTATTCAAATAAGGAGCTACCGCTTCACGCAATTCGTCACAAATCATATAACGGGCTTTACCCTCATCCATGTGACTACAATCCGTCGCTATGAAAGAAAGAGTTTCCAAAGTAGTCACCAAAAAAGAATTTGTACATTCTACGTAACTACCGGATCCCACTTTCACCAACATATCAAGTAATGTCAATTCATAACGCGTCAACCGGGGAAGCCATATTTCAGGACAGGTTAAAACCGCTTCCGCAAAATAAGTCACATACTCATCCTTACGCAACTTGGCAGGAACAGGTAAAAGCAAGATTTTCGCCATCCGCTTTAATTCCTCTTTTGTATTCATCTTTAAGCCATCCACTAATTTCAATGACGGCTGAAACAATTCTGACTGACATTTTAACATACTATCTATTCACTTGCTCGATTATTTCACAAAAGTAGGAATTTCTCATCCGACATCACTATTTTTGAGTAAGAATTTGCAAAGGCAATTACTATTTATACCTTTGTGACTTCAATAGAGAGTATAATCTCAATAGAAATTAGAAAAATCATTTATATGAAACTACATCATATCGCTATCTGGACCTTTCGTCTGGAAGAACTAAAAGAGTTCTATGTCCGCTTCTTCGGAGGAAAAAGCAACGAGAAATACATCAATCCCCAAAAAGGATTCGAGTCCTATTTTATCTCCTTTGGAGAGGGAACAGACTTGGAACTGATGAGTCGTACAGATGTACAGAACACTCCTATTGAAGAAAACAGGGTTGGACTGACGCACCTTGCTTTCACCTTCCCCAGCCAGGAAGAAGTATTGCGCTTCACCGAACAAATGCGTTCGGAAGGATATACCATCGCCGGCGAGCCGCGCACTTCGGGAGACGGATACTTTGAAAGTGTAGTGCTCGATCCTGACGGAAACCGGATTGAGTGCGTATGTCGGGGAAAAAACAAAACTGCATGAACCTACGTGCCAGATTATCCGAACGTGTACACATTGAAGATATCAGAGAGGTACTCCACTTTATACAGGACGACGAGCGTCTTAGAGAAGAAATTTACCAACTGATATTCGATGAAGACCACATTGTTTCCTATCAGGCATTATGGGTATGCACTCATTTCTCAAAGGCGGATATGGAATGGTTGAGCCTGCGACAGGACGAGTTGATTGATGCCGCCATGACCTGCCCACATTCGGGAAAGCGGAGAATGTTCCTGAACCTGATATGCCAGCAACCTGCCGCTGATCCACCGCGAGTGGATTTCCTCGATTTTTGCATGGAACACATGATATCGCGTGAAGAACCAACCGGTGTGCAATCTCTCTGCATGAAACTGGCTTATCAACTGACGCTCTCCATCCCGGAACTGCGACAGGAATTACGTACCATGCTGGAAATCATGGAACCCGAATTATTGAATCCCGCTATCCGTGCTGTGCGTAGGAATATACTTAAAGCAATTAAAACCAAAAAATAAAATGAAAAAGACTAACATCTGTTTCTGCTACATAACTTACGGTCAGCAGCGCATTGCGATAAAGTGAACATTCATTCATAATAAAATCGTTCAAGTCGGTATCACCGCAATTGAACGATTCTATCTTTTCTCCTTTATTTAACCGACGGATGCTATCAGATAGTTTTCCAAAGCACCCCTTTATACCGATTCAATCAATTGAAATAATACAAGAATACGGCAATACCTTCGAGCGCCTTCTTCGGCTGATCCTTGATTTCGATGGAGAACTTGATTTCAGCCTTTGCCACACCGCGCAGATTGGTCAAAGAATGAAGTGTAGTCACCAGACGAATGCTCTGTCCTGCCAGCACGGCCTGTCCGAATTTCATTTTGTCCATGCCGTAGTTAATCATCATCTTCAAGTTGTTCACTTGGATTATCTGGTTCCACATATACGGCAGCATGGATAAGGTCAGATAACCATGAGCTATCGTGCTATGATACGGGCTGTCCACTTTGGCGCGTTCCGTATCCACATGAATCCATTGGTGATCCATTGTTGCATCTGCAAAAAGATTAATGCGTTCCTGCGAGAGTTCCACATAATCGGAAACACCTATTTGTTTGCCTACCAGTTTTTCAAATTCTTCGTACGAATTGATAATTACTTTTTCCATAGTGTCTTATCGTTTTATGGGGGTTATTAATTAATTGACAGCAAAAATAGATAAAATCCACGGATTTACCTTACTTTTGCATCTATAATCACATTCAAAGAATCACATTACTCAATATAAACCGATGATACATTTTTTCAAAGAGCCCGTTTCACACATTGAGGAGGTGAAGGAATACATCGCAAGCCGAAAGGAATGGCAGGAGGAATTGGCTCTGGGGAAGATGTTCGGAGTGCTGGTGGTACAGGAGACAGGAAAAGAAATAGGAAGAAAAGTTGTTGGAAAAGAGATGGAAGAAGGATATAGAGTTGGTTACTTAGCAGCCTTTTCCGGCAATCTGGCGGGGAAGAATCTGCATACATTCTTCGTCCCCCCTGTCTATGACCTGTTGCAACCGCAAGGATTTTTCAAAATAGAGGAAGAGCAGATCTCCGCTATCAATGCCCGTATCAATGAATTAGAGAACAGTGTTTGCTATCTTAAGGCAAAAGAGAAATGGAAGGCAGAAACGGAACAGGCACAAGCGGAATTGAATCAAGCCAGGACGGAAGTGAAAGCCGCAAAAGAAATCAGAGAGATGCGGCGCCGGTCTTCAAGCGGTATCTCCGAAGAAGAGAAAGCGGCTTTGATTAGGGAAAGCCAATATCAGAAAGCGGAATATAAACGGAAAGAAAAGAGATGGAAGAAGCGGTTGGAAGAGCTCGAAGCGGAGGTTCACTGTTTCATGGATGAAATAGAAAAGCTGAAAGCTGAACGGAAAGAACGGTCGGCAGCCTTGCAGCAGAAGCTATTCGAACAGTTCCGGATGCTGAATGCAAAAGGAGAAATGAAAGATTTATGCACTATTTTCGAGCAGACAGTTCAGAAAGTAGCGCCTGCCGGTGCGGGTGAGTGCGCATTGCCCAAGTTGTTGCAATATGCGTATCTTCACCAACTGAAGCCATTGGCCATGGCCGAGTTTTGGTGGGGCAACTCTCCGAAGAACGAAATCAGGCATCATGGTTATTATTACCCTTCCTGCAAAGGGAAATGCGAACCGATTCTGCAACATATGTTGCAGGGGTTGGAGGTGGACGGGAATCCATTATCGGATAATATTCATAAAGATACGGATTTGGAAATCATGTTCGAGGACGAGTGGCTGTTGGTGGTCAACAAACCGGCAGGGATGCTGTCTGTTCCGGGAAAGACGGAGGCTATGGACTCCGTTTATCAACGCTTAAAGGAAAAGTATCCCGATGCGACAGGTCCTATGATTGTGCACCGGCTCGATATGGCAACTTCCGGATTATTGCTTGTCGCCAAGACTAAAGAGGTACACCGCCATTTGCAGTCACAGTTCGCAAATAGGAGTATAAAGAAACGATATATAGCTCTGCTGAACGGAGTCATACAAGAAACCGGTAATCAAAGAACGGGAAGAATCTCACTCCCCCTTTGTCCGAATCCTCTCGACCGTCCCCGACAGATGGTTGATAAAGAATACGGAAAGGAAGCTATCACAGAGTATCAGATAATCGAGAATTCCAAAGAATACACCCGCATCGCATTCTATCCACTCACCGGACGCACCCATCAGTTACGCATGCACGCCGCCCATCCTGAAGGGCTGAACTGCCCCATTTTGGGAGATGCGCTCTATGGCAAGAAAGCCGACAGGCTTTATCTGCATGCCGAATATATCGAGTTCCGCCACCCTGTCTACGGAGATATTATCTGCGTACAGAAAGATCCTGATTTTTAAAACTTATATTTTCCTCCATATTAATTCCGCCCCACAGCCCACACGTAACTTGTTATATCAGTTCATAGCTCGCCATTTGTATCGGCATATCCAGATTATGAAGTACCTTCTCCAACAAGATACCTTCGCGGTTATCGTACTCATAGCCGAAGGTGGCACGGATTCCTTGCAGAATAAACTGTGTGGCGCGGTCCAACGCCATCGGCAGACTGTCGCCCTGCATCAATGAGCCGGTAATGACACTTGTAAAGGTATCTCCCGTTCCGGGATAATGGGCGGGCAGATACGGACAAGTCACTTTCCAGTAGCGGTCGCCCTGACGGTTGTATGCATAGACCGAAGTCTTGTGCGGCTCATCGTGCACAGGAACACTAGTGATGATAACCACCTGCGGACCTTTGTCCGACAGCAGACGAAGATACTCTTTCAATTCATCATCCGTATTATCAGCCTTATAAGGTCTGTCCAACAGATAAAACAATTCCGTCAGATTAGGGGTAATCACATCCGCCTTGGTTATCAGATGGCGCATCTCTTTTACCATCCCCATATCGAAGTTGGTATACAGACAACCGTTATCTCCCAATACAGGGTCGGCTACCACCAAGCTATCCGGCTGGCGGAAATCCTTGATAAAGTCGGAAACGATCTGAACCTGCTTCGGAGAGCCGAGATATCCGGTATAAATAGCATCGAAGCGGGCCTCCAGCTTTTTCCATTCGGCTATAATCTTCGGCATCTCGTCCGTCAGATCCAGAAAAGAGAAACCTGGATACTGAGTATGATTGGACAATACCGCCGTAGGAAGCGGGCAGACTTGAAAGCCCATTGATGAGAGAATAGGAATAACAACCGTAAGCGAGACGCGTCCCATCCCCGAAAGGTCATGAACGGCAGCTATCTTCTTTACTTTATTGGCATACATATTATTTATGTTTAAATCAATTGCACCCGTCCGTCAGCCTAACGGATGTCTATCAATTTGTGCGTCTGCAGGCTGAGCCTCCATTTGGGATGCTGCATTACACAGTCCACCGTAGATGCAGTATTACTACAAGAACAAGGCTGAAGGAAGAAATGTTCGGCGGGGAGCTGCTCATAAACGCTTATGTCTTGTCCCTCATAAACCACTTTCACTTCATCCATCCGGTCAATAGCCAATTTCCCGCCTTGCTTGGGAGAGCAGGTCACCCAATCGATCGTTTTGGGCAAAGGGTGCGTGCCGTTTGTCTCAATGCAGACATATTTGCCCGCCCGATGCAGACGGTCGATAAATTCATCATCAATCCACAGAGAAGGCTCGCCGCCCGTCAGGATAACGGTAACGGCCGGATACTTCTCTACCTCAGAGATTATTTCATCGTCAGTCATCATTCTTCCTTCCTCATGCCGCGTATCACAAAAGCTGCATTTCAGATTACAACCGGAGAAACGGACAAAGACAGCCGGCGTTCCCGTATGATACCCTTCTCCCTGCAAGCTGTAAAAGATTTCATTAATCTTTCTCATCATCTGATTCTTTCTCATCATCCGATTATGTTTTACCTGTCACTCTCTCTCTTCCTCCGCCATGGAGTCTTTCTCATAAATAACAGTATTCCCTTCCGACTCCTGCCCCTCTACTTTATAGCATTGCGGAATTTGACTGCATACCCATTGAGCTATATTTTCGGCAGTGGGATTAAAAGGAAGTACTTCATTCAGATTCTGATGGTCGAGCTTCTCCATGACCACTTCTTTGATACGGGTGAAATCGACCACCATTCCTTCGGGATTGAGCTGCTTGGAACGGCAATAGACAGTGATAATCCAATTGTGCCCGTGCAGACCGACACATTTACTACGATATGGGAGCACCAACTTATGCGAAGCCGAAATCTCCATACGTTTGATTACTGTAAACATTGATGTATGTATTTTATAGTTATTATCATATACCCTTTTTCAATACATTGAGATAGTTGGAAAGTCCCTGACGGGCATCTGCCAACTTATCTTCCCAATGTTTTACGGAATTTTGTCCGATAATGTCAGTCACGTATTTCACGGAAATAAACGGAATCTCCTTTGAACGGCAGACAAACGCCTGCGCATACGCTTCCATATCTACCACATCTCCACTGACATGAGTCAATTCCGTCAAGAACCCGTCTCCCGTATTACAAATTCCATTCTCCGTCCAATGTTTGCAATAGCCTTTTGCTTCGAGCAAAGGCGCAGAATCTATCTCACACTCCAGTCCGAATTCTTTCATTTTCTGCATATCACGGTCAACAAACTTCCGGCAGACGAAGATGTCACCCACCTGATGCTTTACTGTTCCCGCACTTCCTATATTCAAAACCAAATCAGGATGCACCTGATTGATAGCCTCAGCCAAATAAAAGCCCGATTTTATCTTACCAATACCTGTACGGACATAATAAGGTTCTACATCAGGCCACTTTATCTCAACAAATTCGTCTTGAACAGCATAAGTCACTAATACTTTCAACATTGTTCTATTCTTTTATTATAAATACATTTTTCTCCTCTTTAGGGAAAGGCAAAGATAGCAAGAATCTTTTTTCAGC
>CAKUYM010000107.1 GCA_934716785.1 uncultured Bacteroides sp.
TACTGTCACCCGGTGATATCCTCATCGACGGTGGCAATTCCAATTACGAAGATACCGGCCGTCGTGTCAAGCTTGCCGAGTCGAAGGGATTTCTGTTCGTCGGCTGTGGCGTGTCCGGTGGCGAAGAAGGGGCCTTGACCGGTGCTTCCATCATGCCCGGAGGCTCGGAAAAGGCATGGCCGCAGGTGAGGCCGATTCTTCAGAGCATTGCAGCGAAAGCACCGGATGGCACTCCTTGCTGCCAGTGGGTAGGTCCGGCAGGTTCCGGACATTTTGTGAAGATGATTCACAACGGCATCGAATATGGTGACATGCAATTGATTGCCGAGGCTTATTGGGTGATGAAGAATCTGCTCGACTCGGACAATGAGGAAATGGCAGATGTTTTCGCACGTTGGAATGAAGGCAAACTTCGCAGTTATCTTATCGAGATTACTGCCGATATCTTACGTCATAAGGACAAAACCGGTGGGTATCTCATTGATAAGATTTTGGATGTGGCGGGACAGAAGGGGACGGGCAAGTGGTCGGTTGTCAACGCCATGGAACTCGGCATGCCGTTGGGGCTGATTGCTACGGCCGTGTTCGAGCGTAGTCTCTCCGCGCAGAAAGAGTTGCGTTGCTCGGCTTCCCGGCAATTCCTTCGCCAGCATATGCAGCCCCTATATAATAAGGTGGAATTGGAAAAGGACCTCTTTTCGGCCCTTTATGCTTCCAAACTGGTCTCTTATGCACAGGGATTCGCCGTGTTGCAACGTGCTTCCGATGTTTTCGACTGGCATCTCGACCTTGCTTCCATTGCCCGTATGTGGCGTGGCGGATGCATCATTCGCAGTATATTTTTGAATGATATAGCCACCGCCTTTGAATCTGCAGATGAACTTGTTGATGAACCTACCGACAAACTTGTCGATGAACCTGCCGACAATGCCAAACCACTTGCTGTTGACTCCTTACTTCAAGGAAGAGATGAAAGCGTTGCTTCCCGGCTGGAAGAACCTCGTGGCAGAAGCTGTGAAGGAAGAACTTCCGGTTCCCGCTTTCTCTTCCGCCCTGAATTATTTCTATTCGCTCACTTCCGCTGATTTGCCCGCCAATCTGGTGCAGGCGCAGCGTGACTATTTCGGCGCACATACTTTTGAACGTAAGGATGAGTTGCGCGGACAGTTCTTTCATGAGAACTGGACGGGACACGGTGGTGACACGAAATCCGGTACGTACAACGTCTGACAGGATAATAGTGTGCCGTGCATAAAATCCGGCATGAAGTAAGTAATAAAGATATTCTATAAACGAAGAAACGAAAAAACGGTAATGGATAAATTTGCAATGATTATTTTCGGGGCGTCCGGCGACCTTACCAAGCGTAAGCTGATGCCTGCTCTTTATTCCCTCTTTCGCGAAAAGCGGTTGGCTGGAGATTTCAGCATATTGGGTATCGGGCGTACAATCTATTCTGACGATGACTACCGTTCCTATATATCGGGCGAACTTCGGACGTATGTGAGGAATGAAGAGCAAGATGCGCCACTGGCGGATGCCTTTGTCTCTCATCTGTATTATCTGCCGATGGATCCTGCAAAAGAAGGCGCTTACCCGATGCTCCGCCAACGATTGGCAGAACTGACCGGCGAGGCATGCCCGGACAATCTGTTGTTCTATCTCGCCACTCCGCCGTCACTTTACGGCATAGTGCCCTTGCATCTGAAAGCGGTCGGATTGAACACTTCCCATTCGCGCATCATTGTAGAGAAGCCTTTCGGCTACGATCTCGAATCGGCACGCGAACTGAACAGAATCTATGCCTCAGTCTTCGATGAGCGGCAGATTTACCGCATCGACCACTTCCTTGGCAAAGAGACTGCCCAAAACATATTGGCTTTCCGGTTTGCCAACGGAATCTTCGAGCCGCTTTGGAACCGCAACTATATCGACTACGTAGAAATCACAGCCGTCGAGAATCTCGGCATCGAGCAGCGCGGCGGGTTTTACGAAACGGCAGGTGCCCTGCGGGATATGGTGCAGAACCATCTTGTGCAGCTTGTGGCCCTCACTGCCATGGAGCCGCCTGCTGTCTTCAATGCCGACAGCTTCCGTAATGAAGTCGTGAAGGTCTATGAATCTCTAATCCCGTTGAACGAAGAAGACCTGAACAAACATATCGTTCGCGGACAATATACCTCTTCCGGCAACAAAAGGGGATATCGTGACGAAAAGGGTGTGTCTCCCGATTCGCGCACGGAAACCTATGTAGCTATGAAGCTGAATATCGGCAATTGGCGTTGGAGCGGCGTTCCGTTCTATATCCGCACGGGCAAGCAGATGCCGACTAAGGTGACAGAGATTGTCGTGCATTTTCGGGAGACTCCCCATCAGATGTTTCATTGTGCAGATGGCAACTGTCCGCGAGCCAATAAACTGATTCTTCGTTTGCAGCCCAATGAAGGGATAGTGCTCAAGATTGGAATGAAAGTTCCCGGTGCAGGGTTTGAAGTCCGGCAGGTGACGATGGATTTCAGCTATGACCAGTTGGGAGGAGTGCCCAGCGGCGATGCTTATGCCCGTCTGATAGACGACTGCATCCAAGGAGATCCCACCTTGTTTACACGGAGTGATGCGGTGGAAGCCTCTTGGAGATTCTTCGATCCGGTGCTCCGCTACTGGACAGAGAACCCCGATGCACCTCTCTACGGCTATCCCGCAGGCACATGGGGACCATTGGAAAGCGAAACCATGATGCACGGACATGGAGCCGACTGGACGAATCCTTGTAAGAACTTGACAGACACGGATAAATATTGTGAATTGTGAAACTATAGTCTTGATGTGCGAAACTATAATTGTGAGCTATGAAGTTGGAAATCTTTCCCTCGTCCATAGAGACGTCCCGCGGGTTGATACTCCGCTTAATGGAATTTATGAGAGAAGAACCGGATAAGGTATTTAATATAGCGGTGAGTGGCGGTACCACGCCTGCCCTGATGTTTGATTTGTGGGCGAATGAATATGCGGATATCACTCCTTGGAATCGTATGCGCATCTACTGGGTGGACGAACGTTGTGTGCCGCCCGACGATTCGGACAGCAATTACGGAATGATGCGCAATCTTCTTTTAGGGCTGGTGCCCATTCCCTATGAGAATGTTTTCCGCATCCGCGGTGAAGCCCAACCGAGAGAAGAAGCCGTCCGCTACTCGGAACTGGTCAGGAAACTGGTGCCGCTCAAACGAGGTTGGCCGGAGTTTGATATTGTATTATTGGGAGCAGGTGACGACGGGCATACTTCTTCTATTTTCCCCGGCCAGGAAGACCTGCTGACTTCCAATTCCGCTTATGTAGTCAGCATTCATCCGCGCAACGGGCGGAGGCGTATTGCGATGACCGGTCTGCCCATTCTGAATGCCCGCCATGTCATCTTTCTGATAACGGGAAAAGATAAGGCGGATGTGGTAGGCGAAATCTGTAACTCGGGCGATACAAGACCGGCTGCGTACATAGCTCATCATGCGCGGAATGTAGAATTGTATGTGGATAAAGGGGCTGTATTGCATATTGGGAAACGGTGCTTTACTTCTGCCAACGGTCTGTCGGGGCAACTTGACGAATGATGATACGCAAGTATGGGGTAATCATGCTTTCGTGATTTCCTCTATGATGTAGTTGTCATTCACCTTTCTGCAGGTACATACGAGATATTCGGCATGGTGTAGCGCTCCCTCTAATGTGGCGGGAAGTATTATTTCCTTCGTGCGACGGTCTATCGCAACCATTGCATACAGGATTCCTTCACTTTTGCATTTCTCAATCAATGCATTCTTCAACTCTTCTGCAGTGTATTCCATTTGCGGGGTATTTGGTTACCGCAAAGTTATGGAAAATACTTATATTTTATGCTATATTGTTTTTTTTATCTATAATAATCGTGTTTATAGCTGTTTTCCGTAAAAGATGTCTTCATAACGTAATTTGACTTATTTAATCGTCAATAAAACGGTCATTAGAAGAAATAATCGTACGTTTGTGCACAAACTTAAAAAACAAGTGTTATGAATAAGAAAATTGGGTATATTGAGAAGGATGGAGTGATCTATGTGTCTGTAAAAGACGTATTCGACTATCTCTATGAAGCAGGAGCGATTTCTACGGAAAAACAAATGTGTACATATCGGTGGAATTTTGAAAAGAATCTCCTTCAACAGGCGTACCATTCCTACAAAAGTGGTGTACTGACGGATGCTAATGTCCCTTGGATAATAGATGGAGCAATCTACGCCCATTGGCTGCGTTTTGGATATGCCGACTTCGTGAAGGTAATCAAGATCCTGAAAAATGAAGACGAAGTTAAACAATTGGTTCAGCGGATTGACTTCCATGATTTCTCACGGAATAAGTGGTTTGTGAAGCGGAAATTTGTATTGAGATGATGCAATAAATTCTGAAAGAGGTAGCTATCCGGCTACCTCTTTTTGGATAACCCTTCCGATTAACAGCGCATGGTTCAACTAATATTCAGGAAGGCTTATATAAGGTATTACTATTGATGATTGAAAAAGTTCGATGAGGATATAAAAAAAGTGAGGGGAACCACCCCCTCACCAAGTCAAACCAAAATAATCCGAATTATGTCCGTATTATCTTGATGTTGCATAGTTACTATTTTATTTCAGATTATCAAGTATCTCGCGTATTGCTTTATCTGCATGTTTCTTCATGATTGATACGTAATTGAATATCGGTCTATCTTCTTTCATTGACTGACCGATACAGTATTCAAGAGTGCTAAGGGGTATTCCAAGATCGTAGCCATGTTGGACGAATGATTTGCGAGCTGAATATAATGTTAAGTTGTGGGTAACACCTGCTACTGTTTTCAGAACTTTCATTTTCCGAGTGAGTGTATTATAACAGGATACATAGGTCTTATACTTTCCAAATACGATCTTTCCGGTATTCTTATTCATATATTTCTTGATGAGAGGTTTTGCTTCATCAGGAATCGCGAATGAAGTCAACCTGTCACCATCCTTAGTATTCCTTGTCTTGACTCTGATGTAGTCTACAATGTCGGTCCGGAAGTCATAAGCCAGCATATCAACTAAGTTCATGCCGGCTAAGTAATAAGTAAGCATGAAGATGTCGCGAACTACCGATACGTTATATTGGTTAGGTACCATATCTCTGATAATCTTTAGCTGTTCAACTGTGATATGTGTGTCTCTTTTCTTAGCTGAAGGAATGGAAGCTGTGACAAATGGATCTACCTTATATTCTACGTATCTCATCTTGATTGCATAGTTTATTATCACTTTCAATAGTGTAATATAGATTTTGATTGAAGTCGGAGAGAGTTTGCTCTTCCTTAAATGCGTTAGATAGTTATTAATCCAGATTGGTGTTATGTGTTCCATGAGTATACCTGGACCGATAAATCGGATGAAACGTTTAGCGGCTAACTTGTATAGCTTATACGTTTTTTCTCTATCATTCTCATCTATTTGTGATAAAAACTCTTCAACAATATCTTCAAATTTGCGATGCTGTTCACCAGTAGTAGGATGGGTTATAATCTTAACCAATTGTGCGCAAGTTAACAATTCTGCATGCTCTAATTCTATATAGCGTTTGAAGTAAGTGTTATACCATTCCTGTAATTTCATGTTAAGGAAATCTTTATCTGGGCGTCGGACTATCTTTCCGTTCTTAAACTCGTTTTCACGAACAGTAATTTCTGTTGTGATGAACCTTGTATCAGAATTGTGTGCCACTCTGATTCTTACTTTATGGGTCCCGTTAGATAGTTTTTTAGCTGGGACAATTACTAATGAAAATGTAGCCATACTTTATTTTTTTAATTTTACCATGTTTTCCGACCATAATCCGACCATTTTTCTACCATTATATATTGCCAAAGTAGTGTTTTAGTCCTCAATTATAGGTACAAATGAATATGAAAAAGTTCGAAAAATAAAATATAAGTGGTTGATCTATAATATAAAAATGGCTTCCTTGTTCGTCCGCCGACGAGGAAGCCATTAACACAAAAACTAAACTAGACTTAACTAAACTATTCTATTCTCGGAATTTCACAATCCCTTTCTATTCTTTGCAAAGATATGGATAAAACGGGGGTGAGCAAATAATAATCGACAAAAAACGTAATTTTACCGATAAAATACTCACATTAGCTCCTTTCATCAAGGAAAGTTTGGAAAACTTGCTTGTAACTGTCGCTGATGGGGATGTATGTCTTGTCAAAGACGATACGTCCGCGGTCAATCACACGTATCTTATCTTTTTGGACAATGTAGGAACGATGCACGCGGATAAAGCGGCTGGCCGGCAAAAGTTCTTCCATAGCTTTCATGCTCATGAGTGACAAGATGGGTTTGGGGGTATCCTCCGTATATATTTTGATATAATCTTTCAATCCTTCGATATAGGTGATTTTCTTTAAGTCGACCTGCACCAGTTTATAGTCACTTTTCACGAAAATGCTGTCTATCTCTTCCGGCTTCTGCACCAACTCGAACCACTGAAGAGCCTTATTGGCAGCCTGTAGAAAATCAACGTATGAGATAGGCTTCAACAGATAATCGAGTGCATTGACACGATAGCCGTCTATGGCATACTGACCAAAAGCTGTAGTGAATACGATGCGGGTACGCGAATCCACCATCTTCGAAAACTCCAGTCCGTTAAGCTCCGGCATCTGAATGTCCAAAAACAGAAGATCTACCACCTCGTCCGGCAACTCTTTCATTGCCTGAACCGCACTGGAATACTTTCCGACAAGTTGCAGGAACGGTGTCTTGTTCACATAACTTTCCAACAGGCTGAGAGCTAATGGCTCATCATCGACAATTGCACAACGTAATATCATAACTGTTCTATATATTATTATACTATTTACCCTTTGATTCTGATACTCAACTTTGATTCATAGACAGCCCCATCTTCAGAGCAGCCTTTCGACCATGTGTAAGCTCCCGGATAAAGTATCTCCAGCCGTCGGCTCACTTGCTCCAACCCGACACCCGATCCGCTTTTATCCTGCACCGTCTTGGGGTGGTTGCTGTTGCGGATGTCACAAACCACTTCCTTATCATGCTCTGCAATATGGATGTTGATGAAACTTGGCTCGGTAGGAGAGATGCCATGCTTGAAAGCATTCTCTATCAATGAAATGAATATGAGTGGAGCGATAAGCGTCCGGCTATCCGGCCGGACATCAAATTGAGTGGTCATCTGCACATTGGCAGTCAGGCGGATGCGCATCAGCTCGATGTAATTGCGGATAAAATCCACCTCCTTGCAAAGAGGAACATACATCTGCTGGTTATCATACAGCACATACCGAAGGAGCTTGCTCAATTCCTGCACTGCTTCCTGTGCCTTGTCCGCATCAAAGGCGATCAAAGCATAGATGTTATTCAGCGTATTCAGCAGAAAGTGGGGATTCAACTGGTTACGCAAGTTTTTCAATTCAGCTTCGGCACGGCTTCGTTCGGCTTCTTTGAGGGCAGCTTCGTTTTGCGTCCACCGGGCACTCATACGTATGGCGGCACTCAACCCGATGGTGAAGACAAGGCTCAACATATCCCTGAGGAAGAACAACCATCCCGGTGGCATATTCGGCCGTTTGGGAGCAAAAGACGGATCGAAAGTCAGGCTTTGCCAAAGATGGAGAAAGAGGCCGATAATGCATAAAAAGATAATGTTATAGACAACATACTTCTTAGACTGGTTTTGGAAAAGATAGCGGGGAACCAAAAGGAAATAGTTGACGTAGAATGCAATCATAAAAGATAGCGGTACGGCAAAATGACGTATATACGCCATCCAATTGATGTTCCCGTTTCCGCGTTCGACAAAAAAGAACGGGAAACCGAACATAATCCCCCAGCCGATAATGTGTATCAATATCTCCAGGGGACGACGTGCGGATGTGAAGTTTTGTTTCATAAAGACAAAGATAGCTTTTTATTCGTATCTGATGGCTTCTATAGGGTCTAAATCTGCTGCTTTTTTTGCAGGATACCATCCGAAGAAGACTCCGGTGACGGTACATACCGCAAAAGAGAGGAATACACTCCACGGCTGGATGAAGATGGGCCAATGTGCCATGCTTTTCACTACCCAGCTGGCTCCGCAGCCGATAATCACCCCGATGATGCCGCCCGTGATACTAATCATGATAGCTTCGATAAGGAATTGGCTCAGAATATCGACACCTCTTGCGCCGACAGACATACGCAAGCCAATCTCGCGGGTACGTTCCGTGACGGATACATACATGATATTCATAATTCCGATGCCGCCTACCACCAATGAGATTCCTGCGATGCAAGCAAGCAGAGTGGTCATCAAGTCGGTAGTGGAGTTGAGCATCGTGCTCAGTTCCTGCTGTGTACGGATGGTGAAATCATCATCGTCCGATGCTTTCAGCTTATGGTTGCGGCGGAGAATCGTGCTGATTTCTTCCGTGGCATATTCCGTCATATCTTCGGTGAGGGCAGAAGCAAACACGCCCTGCAGATAGGTGACGGCAAGCAAACGTTTCATCACGGTGGTGTAGGGAGCAAGCACTACGGCATCCTGGTCCTGTCCCATAGAATTGTAGCCTTTTGCCTTGAGCACGCCTACCACCCGGAAGGGGATCTTGCTGAAACGGATGGTTTTGCCTATCGGGTCACTTCCGTCAGGAAAAAGATTGTCTACTATCGTCTTTCCTATCACGCACACTTTGGCCGAACTCTGAATATCGGCTTCGGTGAACATCTCCCCGTTTTCTACCGTCAACTGGCGGATGTCGAGATACTCCGTCCCCACACCATTCACAGAGGTCGGGTAGTTGTTGTTGCCGGCGATGAGCTGTCCCGATGAGGAGACATTGGGGCTGATGGCCGACAGGAAACTTGTCTCATCGCGCAGGGCTTCATAATCGGCAAGCTTCAGGGTCTGCATAGCAGACGGGTCTTGACGAACGCCACCACGCATATCGGCTCCGGGATGAATCATAATCATGTTCGATCCCATTTCCGAAATCTGCTGCTGGATACTTTTCTTCGAACCTTGTCCGATAGCAAGCATCGTGATGACGGAAGCAACGCCGATAATGATACCGAGCATGGTGAGGAAAGCACGCAGCTTGTTGTTCGCCAGTGCCCGGAGAGCTATCTTGAATAAATTAGTTCCATTCATAATAAATGTTTTACTGAATATTTCTATTAATCCTCGTCTTTTTTCGGCAGTGCTGCCAGCGCTTCGGCTGCGGACAATATATTGGTATTGACCGTATCCTCTATGATATGACCGTCGCGCAGGCGGATATTCCGGCTACAGTATTGTGCGATTTCGGGATTGTGCGTTACAAAGATGATTGTGCGTCCTTCCGCATGAAGTTTCTGAAACAGCACCAGTATCTCAAAAGAGGTACGAGTGTCGAGGTTTCCGGTTGCTTCATCTGCAAGAATCACGGCAGGATTGTTCACTAATGCACGTGCGATGGCAACCCGCTGCATCTGTCCGCCGGACATCTGATTGGACTTATGCTCCAGACGGTTGCCCAATCCCACAGCCTGCAGGGCTTCGATGGCACGGCGGCGGCGTTCGGAGGCACTGACGGACGAATTGTACATAAGCGGAAGTTCCACATTCTCCACTGCGGTTGTCTTAGGCAGCAGGTTGTAGTTTTGGAACACGAACCCGATCTTACGGTTTCTCAGCACGGCACGTTGAGACTTACTCATCGTGCGCACGGGGATGTCGTCGAGCAGATACTCACCGCTTGTCGGGGTGTCCAGGCAGCCTAATATATTAAGCAACGTGGACTTTCCCGAACCGGAAGTACCCATGATGGTGACAAACTCTCCTTCGTTGATGGTGAACGAAACGCCTCGTAACGCATGAACGGTTTCATCTCCCACTTGGAAGTTGCGTTTGATATTTTGTATTTCAATTACTTTCTTCATGGTTGTCACTAATTGTTTCTCTTCTTATTTCTTCTTACTTCCCGGAGGGCCAGGCATGAACGGGCTTCTTTCTCCACCGCCTTCTTGATTGGGCTCGGGACCGGCATTCTCACCAGGCATTGCGCCTACTGTAGCTTCGGTCACCACTTTAGTGCCTTCGGCAATGCCACTGATTATTTCTGTAGACACACCGTTGCTGATTCCGATTTCTACCGGATGGGCAGTGAATGTAGTACCTTCGCGAGTCCATAGTTTATGCTCGCCTTCGCAGTCTTTTACGATGTCATTGGCGCCGATCAGAGGCTTTTCGGGTGTGAAGCGTAACGCTTTATTAGGAACGGACAACACATTTTTCTTGTCAAGGATATAGATCGTGACATTGGCCGTCAAGCGTGGTTTCAGTTTCAGGTCGGGATTAGGAGCGGAGATTACCACTTCATAGGTGACCACCGTGCTCGAACTGCTGCTTGCGCTGCTCGTACTGCTTGCGTCTCCCAGTCGGATCTGTGTCACTACTCCTTCAAACGTATCATTCGGATAGGCATCTACCGTAAAGCTGGCACGCTGACCTTCTTCCACACCGCCTATATCAGCTTCATCCACATCGGCCACTACCTGCATTTGGGTCAAATCCGCAGCGATGGTGAAGAGTGTCGGGGTTTCAAATCCTGAAGCAACCGTCTGTCCGGCTTCTACATCACGGCTGATAACAACTCCGTCAATCGGCGAGGTGATTGTAGCGTATGACAAGTTGCGCTCGGCCTTGGCGAGAGACGCCTTGCTGCTGTCATAACTACTCTTGGCTTTCTGATAATTGTAAAGAGCCTGTTCGAAGTCGGTATCGCTAATCAGAGATTTTTCGTGCAGACCCTTGCTGCGTTCGTAATTCTTCTTTTGATATTCATATTCGGCTTTGGCTCCATCGTAAGTTGCCCGTTGCGAAGCCAGCTCGCTTTGTAAAGTTACACGGTCCATTTCGGCAATCAACTGACCCTTAGTTACAGTCGAGTTATAGTCCACATAAATCTTGTCGATGATACCTGATACCTGCGTACCGACTTCTACTTCCGTCACCGGCTCGATTGTTCCGGTAGCAGTCACCGAATTTGAAATATCGCCCTTGCTGACAGCAACAGTGGCATACGTCACCTTGTGTTTGGCAGGCGAACCGGTGAAGAACCAGATTCCTGCGCCTACTACCACAACGATTGCCACGGCGATTAAGATAATCTTTTTCGTTTTCATTCGTTTATTATGCTTTTACTTATTATTATAATGCTAATTTGTCTCCCTGATAGAACTTCAGCAACTGAGTATTCAGTATAGCCATATACTTGGCTTGGAGTTGTTCCTGCCGGGCTTGTAGCAGATTGTTTTTCTCTGTAAGAAGCTCTACAGTATTCTTCATGCCCAAATTGAATTGTTCACTGATCAAGTCGTAGCTGATTTGCGTACTTTTCAATTTCTCGTTTGCTGCGGCATACCGCTGCTGTGCACTGTTGGCATCCAGCCAAAGACCTTCAATTGTTTTATACAAAGCCTTCTGCTCGTCAAGCAACGACAGCATACTCGTTTCGCGTTGCAGTTTGGCCTTCTGTACGGCACTCTTCGTCTGGCGGTTGTTGAAGATAGGCACGCTGACCGATAAACCGATGGAGTTGTTCCATCCGTTCTTCACCTGCTCACCGAAAGTGAAGTCGCTGCCGCTCGTATGATTTGTCCCGATGCCTGCACTAAGACTGATAGTAGGTAAATAGCCGGATTTCGCAATGTCGATTCCCAACTCGGAGGCTTCAACGTTGAGCTTGCTTGCCTCAATCTCCGGTCGGATGGCAAGGGCGCTTACGTATACATTTTTCTTAGTAGGTAGCGGAGCAAGCACGCTCTCGTCGGACAGGGTGGGGAGATAGACATTCATTTCATTCTCTCCGTCCAGCTCGAGCAATTGTTTCAGTTGTAATTTGTAGTCTTGCAATGTGGCTTGCGCTGTGACGAGTTGATAACGGTCGGTGCTGACCTGAGCTTCCAGTTGTGCAAAATCACTTTTTGCAATGCTTCCTGCATCCAGCAACTGTTGGCCGCGGTCACGCTGTGCAATGGATACTTGCAGTGTATTTT
>CAKUYM010000108.1 GCA_934716785.1 uncultured Bacteroides sp.
GTCGCCTCCTCTTTTATCAGCCCCGAACAGGCGGAGCTGAATCTGAAAGAGCTCGGCAACAAGACTTTCGACCAACTGACGAGCAACGGGAGGGACATCTGGAACCGTGAAATGGGCAAGTTAGAGATAGAAGACGACAACATCGACAACCTGCGCACCTTCTACTCCTGCCTGTACCGTTCCATGCTCTTTCCGCGCAGCTTCCACGAGATAGACGCGCAGGGAAAGGTGATGCATTACAGCCCCTACAACGGCAAAGTGCTTCCGGGTTATATGTTTACCGACACCGGATTTTGGGATACCTTCCGCTGCCTCTTCCCTTTCCTCAACCTGATGTATCCGTCAATGAACCAAAAGATGCAGGAAGGATTGGTGAATGCCTATAAGGAGAGCGGTTTCCTGCCCGAGTGGGCAAGCCCCGGACACCGCGACTGCATGGTGGGCAACAACTCTGCTTCCGTAGTAGCGGATGCTTACATCAAGGGATTGCGCGGATATGACATCGAGGTCCTTTGGGAAGCGCTGAAACACGGAGCAAACGCACATCTGCGCGGAACGGCTTCCGGTCGTCTCGGATATGAGTTCTACAACCGACAGGGCTATATAGCGAATAACATCGGGATCGGACAGAACGTTGCCCGTACCCTCGAATACGCTTATAACGACTGGACTATCTACGCATTAGGCAAGAAACTGGGCAAGCCCGCCGATGAAATCGACATTTATAAGAAACGCGCGCTGAACTACAAGAACGTCTATCACCCTGAACGCAAACTGATGGTGGGCAAAGATGACAAAGGGGTATTCAACCCCAACTTCGATGCGGTAGATTGGAGCGGTGAGTTCTGCGAGGGCAACAGTTGGCACTGGAGTTTCTGTGTATTCCACGACCCGCAAGGACTTATCAACCTGATGGGTGGCAAGAAAGAATTCAATGCGATGATGGACTCCGTATTCGTGATTCCGGGCAAACAGGGTATGGAAAGCCGCGGCATGATTCACGAGATGCGCGAAATGCAGGTGATGAACATGGGACAATACGCACACGGCAACCAGCCGATTCAGCACATGGTTTACCTTTACAACTATTCCGGCGAACCTTGGAAAGCTCAGTACCGGATACGTGAAATCATGGATAAGTTGTACACCGCCGCCCCGGACGGTTATTGCGGTGATGAAGACAACGGTCAGACTTCCGCTTGGTACGTATTCTCCGCCTTAGGTTTCTATACCGTTTGTCCGGGCACCGATGAGTATGTCATAGGTTCTCCTCTCTTCAAGTCTGCCAAGTTGCATCTGGAGAATGGGAAAACGGTTACCATCAAGTCGGACAACAACCAGCCCGGTCACTGTTACATCAAGGACATGAAAGTGAACGGGAAATCATATTCACGCAATTATCTGACACACGACCAACTGATGCGAGGCACGAATATCCAATTCCAGATGAGCCCTGTACCCAATAAGCAACGGGGAACCGCTGAAAAAGATGTTCCTTACTCTCTTTCATTGGAATAAAAAATTGTGTACTTTTGAAACCTAAAAATTATCTGTCAAACAAATCATAAGAACCATGAAACTTAAGAGCCTTTTATTTCTTGCTATCGTTACGATCATCTTTTGCGGTTGCCAAAGCAGCAACCGACTCACCTCCTTCACTGTGGCGTCCTACAATTTGAGAAACGCCAACGGGAGTGATTCTGCCCGCGGCAACGGTTGGGGACAACGCTACCCGGTCATTGCCCGGATGGTGCAATTCCATGATTTTGATATTTTCGGCACACAGGAGTGCTTCATCCATCAGTTGAAAGACATGAAAGAGGCATTGCCCGGCTATGATTATATCGGTGTGGGTCGTGACGATGGCAAAGAGAAAGGCGAGCATTCCGCCATATTCTATCGGACGGACAAGTTTGACGTGATAGAGAAGGGCGACTTCTGGCTGTCGGAAACTCCCGATGTACCAAGCAAAGGTTGGGATGCCGTGTTGCCGCGCATCTGCAGTTGGGGACACTTCAAATGCAAGGACACCGGTTTTGAGTTTCTCTTCTTCAACCTGCACATGGATCACATCGGCAAGAAGGCACGCGTAGAAAGCGCATACCTCGTGCAGGACAAGATGAAAGAGCTCGGCAAGGGCAAAAACCTTCCGGCCATTTTGACGGGGGACTTCAATGTCGACCAGACTCACCAGTCGTATGACGCTTTCGTAAGCAAAGGGGTGCTGTGCGACTCTTACGAGAAGTGCGACTTCCGTTATGCCATCAACGGCACGTTCAATGACTTCGACCCGAACAGTTTTACGGAAAGCCGTATCGACCACGTATTCGTGTCTCCGGCTTTCCATGTAAAGAAGTATGGCGTACTGACGGATACGTACCGCAGCATCGTAGGCAAGGGGGAAAAGAAGCAGGCGAATGACTGTCCGGAAGAGATCGACATCAAGGCTTATCAGGCACGTACGCCTTCCGATCATTTCCCAGTCAAAGTGGAGCTGGAATTTGACCGGCATCGACAGAAATGATTTTTTGTTCAGAGAAATAACCCAAAGTTTCATCACACAACCCGATATACCTATGAGAAATATATGTTTTGCAGCTTGTATATTATTTTGCATTGTTTCTGCAACGGGAAAGACTCCGGACAATCCCCGTTATCTCTCTATTGCCGATTCGATTCTGTATAATGTATTGAATCTGTATCAGACGAATGACGGACTACTGACCGAGACATATCCGGTCAACCCCGAACAAAAGATTACCTACTTGGCAGGCGGCACGCAACAGAACGGCACACTGAAGGCATCTTTTCTGTGGCCGTATTCGGGAATGATGTCGGGTTGCGTCGCGTTGTACAAAGCTACCGGAAACAAAAAATACAAAAGAATACTTGAAAAAAGAATTCTACCGGGAATGGAGCAGTATTGGGATGGCAGCCGCCTGCCGGCATGCTATCAGTCATATCCCACCAAGTATGGGCAACACGGACGCTATTATGACGATAACATCTGGATTGCGCTGGATTACTGCGATTATTACCAATTGACGCATAAGCCCGCAGCCTTGCAAAAGGCTGTGGCACTGTACCAATATATTTACAGTGGTTGGAGCGATGAGATGGGTGGCGGCATCTTTTGGTGCGAACAGCAGAAAGAAGCGAAACATACTTGTTCCAATGCACCGTCAACTGTGCTCGGCATCAAACTGTACAGACTGACAAAAGATACCAAGTATCTCGAAAAGGCAAAAGAAACCTATGCTTGGACGAAAAAGCACCTGTGCGACCCCGACGACCATCTTTACTGGGACAACATCAACCTGAAAGGAGACATCTCCAAAGAGAAATATGCCTACAACAGCGGGCAAATGATTCAGGCGGGTGTGTTGCTCTACGAAGAAACAGGAAACGAACAGTACCTGCATGATGCACAGCAGACAGCCGCAGGGGCTGATGCTTTTTTCCGTACAAAGGCAGACAAGAAAACTCCTTCAATCAAAGTGCACAAAGACATGGCGTGGTTCAATGTAATTTTATTCAGAGGCCTAAAAGCCCTGTATAAGGTTGACAAGAATCCGGCATATGTCAATGCTATGGTTGAAAACGTGCTCCATGCATGGGAGAACTACCGGGATGAAAACGGACTATTAGGCAGGGACTGGTCGGGTAATAACGAGGAACAATATAAATGGCTGCTCGACAATGCCTGTCTCATCGAATTCTTCGCGGAGATTTAGGAGATTGATTCTTCCCCACCCCGCAAACACCTACTTTATCAATATTAAAACACTCTTTTTATCAACATTATTAATAAAAGAACTTTACCATGAATGTAACTAAAACCTTTTTCATATCCATGGCACTCCTTGGCACCGCCAATATACAGGCTATGGAAAACAGCGATTTTATCATCCGACAAGATAATACCAAAGTCAATAACTATCAGACGAATCGTCCTGAAGTATCCAAACGCCTGTTTGTCTCGCAAGCCGTAGAACAACAGATTGCACACATCAAGCAACTGCTGACGAATGCTCGCTTGGCATGGATGTTCGAAAATTGCTTCCCGAACACATTGGATACGACCGTTCATTTCGACGGCAAGGATGATACTTTTGTTTATACGGGAGACATCCATGCCATGTGGCTGCGCGACTCCGGCGCACAGGTGTGGCCTTATGTGCAACTTGCCAACAAAGACCCGGAACTGAAAAAGATGCTTGCCGGCGTTATCAAACGTCAGTTCAAGTGCATCAACATCGATCCGTATGCCAATGCCTTCAATATGAATGCCGAAGGCGGCGAATGGATGAGCGACCTCACGGATATGAAGCCCGAACTGCACGAGCGCAAATGGGAAATCGACTCGCTCTGCTATCCCATCCGTCTGGCTTACCATTATTGGAAAACGACGGGAGACGCCAGTGTATTCTCCGACGAATGGCTTGCAGCCATCGCCAACGTTCTGAAAACTTTCAAGGAACAGCAACGCAAGGACGATGCCAAAGGTGCTTACCGTTTCCAACGCAAAACGGAACGGGCGCTCGACACGATGACCAACGACGGCTGGGGCAATCCCGTGAAACCTGTCGGACTGATCGCTTCCGCTTTCCGTCCTTCCGACGATGCCACTACTTTCCAGTTTCTTGTCCCATCCAACTTCTTCGCTGTCACTTCACTTCGCAAAGCTGCCGAGATTCTGAATACAGTCAATAAGAAACCGGATTTGGCTAAGCAATGCACCGTACTTGCGGACGAAGTGGAAAAATCCCTGAAGAAATATGCTGTTTATAATCACCCGAAGTATGGCAAAATCTATGCTTTCGAAGTGGATGGATTCGGCAACCAGCTTTTAATGGATGATGCCAATGTGCCGAGCCTCATCGCCCTGCCTTATTTGGGAGACGTGAAAGTGAACGACCCTATTTATCAGAATACCCGCAAGTTTGTATGGAGTGAGGACAATCCTTATTTCTTCAAAGGTACTGCCGGAGAGGGAATCGGCGGCCCGCATATCGGATATGACATGATTTGGCCGATGAGTATTATGATGAAAGCATTCACCAGCCAAGATGACAAGGAAATCAAGACTTGCATCAAAATGCTGATGGATACGGATGCCGGAACGGGATTCATACATGAATCTTTCCACAAGAACGATCCGAAAAACTTTACCCGTGCATGGTTTGCATGGCAGAATACACTGTTCGGAGAGTTAATCCTGAAACTTGTCAATGAAGGAAAGGTAGACTTACTGAATAGCATTCAATGATATTCACCTCTTTACATAGACTTTTTTTTAAGAATTATCTGCCATCTGCAACATTTCCGTCTTATTACACTGATAATAAACCCATTATATCGTTGCAGATGCCGTTGCAGATACTGTTGCAGATGACAGTATCTGCAACACATCATCTATCTTAAGAGGAACACACTGTGTTATTATAGAATTATCTTAGTGAGAAATTGCAGTTTCCCACCTGGGAACTGTCGTTTCCTACCGAAGAAACTACAGTATCTCTTATTAGGAACGGCAGTATCCCTATAAGGAAACTATAGTTTCCTCGCTAAGAAACGACCACTTCCTTCACTAAAAACAACTATTTTAACCCTTTAAGCAATCATTATCCCTGTTACAAATGATAGTATCTGCAACACATCTGCAACAGTATCTGCAACGGCATAACAATTTTATTATCAGCGAAATAAATCAGATTCGTTGCAGATGGCAGATGTTTTATCATTTTCAAACTTTGTGAGAAGCAACTCAAGTTCAAGAATTAGAATAAAAACGCATTATGAAAATCCCTTTTTTACCTTTACTTATTACGGTAATGATGACTTGTCCGGTCTACGGGCAGTCTTCCAATCATAAAGAGAACAAATTGCCCGATTGGGCTCTCGGTGGTTTCGAACGTCCGAAAAACATCAATCCGGTAATATCTCCTATAGCAAACACCCAGTTTTATTGCCCGTTGACCAAAGACTCCATTGCCTGGGAATCGAATGACACATTCAATCCGGCAGCCACGCTCTACAACGGAGAGATTGTGGTATTGTATCGTGCTGAGGATAAATCAGGTGTGGGCATCGGCCACCGCACTTCCCGTCTCGGATATGCCACTTCTACCGATGGCACACACTTCCAACGGGAAAAGACTCCCGTATTCTATCCGGACAATGATTCGCAAAAAGAGTTGGAATGGCCGGGAGGCTGCGAAGACCCGCGAGTTGCCGTGACTGAGGACGGGCTTTATGTGATGATGTACACCCAATGGAATCGCCAGGTGCCCCGTCTGGCAGTAGCCACTTCCCGCAATCTGAAAGACTGGACAAAACACGGTCCTGCCTTTGCAAGAGCCTATGACGGCAAGTTTTTCGACTTAGGATGCAAGTCTGGCTCTATCCTGACGGAAGTAGTGAAAGGGAAACAGATTATCAAAAAAATCAATGGAAAATACTTCATGTATTGGGGCGAGGAACATGTATTTGCCGCCACATCCGATGATTTAATCAACTGGACTCCTGTTGTCAATGCAGACGGTTCCTTAAAGAAACTGTTCTCTCCCCGCGACGGATATTTCGACAGCCAACTCACCGAATGTGGCCCGCCGGCTATCTACACATCAAAAGGCATCGTCCTTCTTTACAACGGCAAGAATCATGCGGGAAGAGGAGACCAACGCTACACCGCCAATGTATATGCCGCCGGACAAGCCCTCTTCGATGCCAACGAACCAACCCGTTTCATCACCCGTCTTGACGAACCGTTCTTCCGTCCGATGGATAGCTTCGAGAAGAGCGGTCAATATGTGGATGGAACTGTATTTATCGAAGGAATGGTTTACTTCAAGAACAAATGGTATTTGTATTACGGTTGTGCCGACTCGAAGGTAGGAGTAGCCGTATTCAACCCCAAGCATCCCGCTAAGGCAGATCCACTGCCATAAGAGCAATATAATAAGTTTCAACCAATCGCAATTCAGCCCCCTTCCATCAAGTCTGCCTGCTTATGGAAGGGGGCTGATTTTTACGTCAAATAATTATCTGAATTCTGCGACCTATTGAAAACAATCTTCTTATTCGTTTATCTTATTCATTTATCTTATTCAATACAACCGGTCTGTTCGCCGGAGCCTTTCCGAAATTCTTATTCGGTTTCTTTCCCATCACAAACTTTAAAGTACCACCGCTGATAATATCTTCGTATGTGATATAGCTCTTATTATAAGGCTTGCCATTCAGATATGCTTTCTGGATATAGATATTTTCCTTGCTGTTGTTAGGTGCTTCTACTGTAAATGTATTGCCGCCACGTACTTTCATCTCGACTTTCTTAAAGCATGGGCTGCCGAAGACAAATACACCGTCCGACGGATTCACCTGATAAAATCCCATGGATGAAAGAAGATACCAGGCAGACATTTGACCGCAATCTTCATTGCCGATGATGCCGTCCGGTTTATCCGTATAGAATTCATCCATGATGAAACGGACTTTCTCTGCCGTTTTCCATTGTTCGCCGGCATATGCATACAGATAGGCGACATGATGACTCGGTTCATTGCCATGCGCGTATTGACCGATGAGCCCGGTAATGTCACTGGATGCGCCTTCGCCCATGCTGTCATTGTTGGTGAAGAAGTTATCGAGCTTCGCGGCAAACGGTTTGTCGCCACCGAATAATTCGATCAGCCCATACGGGTCTTGCGGAACAAAGAATGTGTACTGCCAGCCGTTACCTTCGCAAAAGTCTCCGACAGAATGAATGGAACGTGCCGGATCATAAGGAGTACGCCAAGAACCGTCTTCCAACTTCGGACGGATGAAATGGATAGAAGAATCAAAGTAATTCTTATAGTAATGCGCACGTTTGGCGTAAGTTGACGCATCTCCGGCCTTTCCCATTTTGCGTGCCATGGCGGCAATGCCCCAATCATCTACCGCATATTCCATGGCTATCGAGGTAGCTTCATGTACTTTGTCGGCAGGGATATATCCTTTTTCCAATACATAAGGAATACCGTTTTGCTTTTCATAAGTGGCGGTCGCCTTCATCGCTTGCAGCGCTTCTTTCGCATCGAATCCGGTAAATCCTTTCAAATAAGCATCGGCAATTACAGGCACAGAGCTATAGCCGGGCATCTGATTGGTCTCCCCACTCATCAAAGGCCATATGGGAAGTTTATCCTGCTGGTGGTAGATGGAGAGCATGGAATTGACCACCTTGTCTACCATTTCGGGTTGAACGATAGTCATCAAAGGATGCAGGGCACGGTAGGTATCCCATAAAGAGAGGGTGGTATAGTTGGCTTTCTTCGGGTCAGTGTAAATCATGTCGTTCATTCCTCTGTATTCTCCGTTCACGTCACAGTAGAGTGTAGGGGCAATCAGGGTGTGATAATGCGCAGTATAGAAGACGCGCTTGGCCGATTCGTTATCTGTCTCTACGCTCATTCTTGCCAGTTCCTTATTCCAACGGTCGGCACTCATTTTTACTATCTTGTCAAAGTCCCAGTGAGGAAGTTCCGCTTGCAGATTCATGGCTGCATTGGCACAACTGACAGAAGAGATGGAGACTTTAATCTTTACCTCTTTTACATTGCCGAAGGTGAGGACACTTTTTACGGATGCCACTTTCAGTTGATTCCAAGGCTTCGGGGTGTTGTCATCATAGGCTGTAAACTGCTCTATCTTCTTGTCGCTCTTCAGCACGAAATATACTTTCCGGGAAGGACTCCAGCCCCTCACGTAGCGATAACCTTCTACCGTATAGTCGTCTATCTTGCGGATATAGCTATCATAAGCGTTCGAGCCGTTCCCTTCGCGCAAGTCTATCAATATGGAAGCAGGTTTGCCTTCGGGATAGGTATAACGATGGAAGCCTACCCGATCTGTCGCAGTCAGCTCCGCCTTGATATTGTAGCGGTCGAGAAGCAGGGAGTAATATTCGGGACGGGCTATCTCGTTGTCGTGAGAATAACGGGAAGCGTAACCGCCACGTATATCATCCTGATTCCCCCTCGGAGTGCGGATTTCATTCAACGGCATAATGAGGATGTCGCCTAAATCGGTACATCCCGTGCCGTTCAAATGAGTATGCGAGAAGCCTATCAGGATACTGTCCGAGTAATGGTAGCCCGAACACCAGTCCCACCCTTTATGAATATTGTTTGGTCCCAGTTGCACCATGCCGTAAGGAACGCTTGTCCCCACAAATACATGACCGTGATAGCCGGACCCGATATAAGGGTCGACATATTGAAGCAACCCTTCACTTTTTGAATAATCACGTTGTGCAACTCCGTTTCCCGCCGCAAGCAAAAAGCAGGAAGTAAGCGCGAGTAGTTTAAATGCCTTCATTCGTATTTTTCTTTAATGTATTAATTGAATTATAATTAGCGAATGATGCAAATATAATAGGTATAAAGGAATTTACCGGCTGTCTCTATATTTAACTGGAGAAATGGCAGAGAAGTTTACCTTTTTGGCAAAAGGAAAAGGATTTGTACTGCCTAAAACAGTTCAAATCCTTTCCATAAGTTTCCTTCGGGAAGAGGGGCTTCAAGCACTATCTGCTCTTTCGAGACGGGATGCACGAACCGCACTCTCCGGGCGTGCAGGCAGATGCTGCCATCGGGATTGGAACGCGGAGAGCCATACTTCAAATCTCCCTTGATGGGGCATCCCATCTTTGCCAGCTGGCAGCGGATCTGATGATGGCGCCCGGTTTTCAAGTCTACTTCGAGCAAATAATAATTCTCCGAACGACCGACCAAGCGGTAATCCAAAACCGCCTTCTTGCTGTTCGGCACCTCTTTGTCGTACGCATAACTCTTGTTCTGCTTTTCATTACGCACAAGGAAATGCGTCAGTTCGCCTTCCGGCTCTTTCGGTGGGTTCTTCACTATCGCCCAATAGGTCTTCTTTACTCCACCGGTGCGAAACATCTCATTGAGGCGGGTCAATGCCTTGCTCGTTTTCGCAAAAATAACAAGACCGCTTACGGGGCGGTCCAACCGGTGGGTCACACCGAGGAAAACATTGCCGGGTTTCCGGTACTTCTCTTTCAGATACTGCTTCACAGTCTCCGAAAGCGGTGTATCGCCCGTCTTGTCTGCCTGGACAATCTCGGAAGCGGTCTTGTTGACTACAATGATATGGTTGTCTTCGTATACAACAGTCATTCTGCTCGATTACATATTCATACCACCATCTACCTGAATCACCTGTCCTGATACGTAAGAAGACATATCTGAAGCGAGGAAGGTAGCGATGTTTGCCACATCTTCAGGAGTACCACCACGACGCAAAGGAATTTTCTTTGCCCATTCGGCTCTTACTTCTTCAGAAAGAGCGGCAGTCATATCTGTCAGGATGAATCCCGGAGCGATAGCGTTGGCACGGATGCCGCGAGAACCGAGTTCCTGTGCGATAGACTTCGCCAATGCGATCAGACCGGCTTTGGAAGCAGCGTAATTGGCCTGTCCCGCATTGCCGTGAACACCTACCACAGATGCCATATTGATAATGCTACCCGCTTTCTGCCGCATCATGACAGGCGTACAAGCGTGGATGAAGTTGAATGCCGACTTCAGATTCACGTTGATTACCATGTCCCACTGCTGTTCGCTCATACGCATCATCAAACCGTCGCGGGTGATACCGGCATTGTTTACCAGAATATCAATGCGTCCGAAGTCCTTGTGAATCTCTTCTACGACTTTGGCTGTATCTTCAAAGTTGGCAGCATTGGAAGCGTAACCTTTGGCTTTCACACCCATTGCTTCAATTTCTTTAGCTGTATTTTCTGCATTTTCATCAATGACAAGGTCAGTAAATGCGATGTTTGCGCCTTCGGCGGCAAACTTCAGAGCGATAGCCTTACCAATGCCGCGGGCAGCACCGGTTATAATGGCTGTTTTTCCTGTTAATAATCCCATACTAAAAGTTATTTAATTAATTTTCTGTTCTATGCAGTGCGCCAAACACGATGTTGGACACATATCTGTTTCTTGTCTCTTCATCCAGATGCGCACCTATATGGCCACGGATATAGGGCACTTCGATTCCCTTCACGCAATAATGTATCAAATCGGCAGTCATCTCTACATCGTCAACATGGAAAACCCCTTTTGCCTGCCCTTCCAGAAGCACCGCCTTAAAGAGTTGTATTTCCTTTGCATCGAATTTCTTGCGCACTTTCTCCACCCGCCATATATCACGGAAGAAGTTGGCACGCAACGTACCGTTCCGATAAACGACCTCTTTTACCGCGTCCAGCCGGGTGTATATCAATTCCAATAGTTTCTCATCCGGAGAGATGTTCTTTTCCGCCACCCGCTTCATCATATCCGACAGGATATCCAATTCGGATTCGACAACAGCCAGATAAATCTCATCCTTACTTTTAAAATAGGTATACAGTGTCCTTCTACCTTTCTTAGAAGCAAGAGCGATATCGTTCATTGTTGTGTTCTCAACTCCCATCTTCGCAAAAAGCTGACGGGCGACATCTACTAATTTGGCTTTTGTCTTGGATACGGTCATAGGTTATAAGTTGCACATTGCTGAATATTTTGAGCAAAAGTAACGCTTTTCTTTAGACCATACAAGAAAACAGAGAGAATATTAACGTTTGCAGGTTAATCGACGCTGAAAAAAGTTTCATCGTTACCCTACTCATTTTCAAATACATAATAAACAATCATCATTTTATTAGAAAAATATTATCCAAATAATTTGTTTGTTTCAAATAAAGCCGTACCTTTGCACTCACAAAACATCGCGGAGTGGAGCAGTTGGTAGCTCGTTGGGCTCATAACCCAAAGGTCATTCGTTCGAGTCGGATCTCCGCAACTAAAGAAAAAGAAGAATCGCAGAAATGTGATTCTTCTTTTTTTGTCGCCTCTCCCTTACAGCCTACTGCGGCTCAGTTTGAAAACTTGGGGGAATTAGTTAAAATGGTTATCTTTGCCGCATGAAACAGAAACGCCCCAAAA
>CAKUYM010000109.1 GCA_934716785.1 uncultured Bacteroides sp.
ACCTCACTCTAACGGGAAACTATGGATTGACGGAAAGCCGTTTCTTCGACATTTTGAAAGGTAAGCAATTGTTCGGCATCAGTGCCGGATATGGAATGGATAGCATCTTCGGACCGTTGGAGATATCGTTGGGGTATTCCAATCAGACCGATAAGGGAAATTGCTTCGTGAATTTGGGATACTATTTTTAGGGAGTTCTATATGATTTTATAGTCATAACAAAATCCCGCCAATACCTTGACATTATTGACGGGATTTTTTCTTGCAGACAATGCCCATGTCAAGCATACAAAATTAATCAAGCTGATATCTTATTATCCAAATCTAATAAAGCATCAATTGATCCAATACCACCCCATCATCCAAAGCTTTAATAACTAAATTATGGGATTTCTTTTTAGAAACAGGGATCGTAACTTTTCGTATAGCCTGATTACGTAAGACATTTTCTTTCCATTCCTCACTTCGACCTTTGGTTTCATAAGAAATCACTTTTTGCTCATTCCCATCTAAAGAAACTGAAAACGACAATTTTTCTCCAACCACAGGATGATTGGGCAGCAATCGTATATCAACCTCTACAGAATCCCTTTTCCACTTACTAAGTGAGAAAGTCAATGCCTCTCCTTTCCTAATACCTGCCGCTTTTCCATCATATCCTAAACCTTCATAAGCAATCGGCGTTCCTTTCGTACATTCCAAACCATTCCATTTATAAATAGCTGGGTGATTTTCAATCAGCATAGCAGATTCATTTTTTCTTTCCACTCGTCTAAAGACTGGGAGATTACGAGGTTGAAAACTCATCATACGATACCACTTACCATTTTTCAATTCATTATAATGCTGAGTAAGCATAGCAATACTATCATAAGCTGCATCACTTTTTTCCCATTCCATCTTTCCATGGCGGGCCAATTGGGCATACAATAGTTTCCTATTCATCTGAACGGCAGCTTGAATTGGATATTTCACCAGCTGGAAATAGGCATCTTGCCTGTTAACAGGAATTTTTAAAGCCTCCTTCTCCACTACCACCGATAACTTATCGTATGCCGACAAACGCTCTTTTATCTCTTTTTCACTCCATGGCAAATCCTTGACTACCCGATAAATAGGATTGCTTTCTTCTTCTCTGGTATTTCCCATAAATTCCGGTTTGCGAATATGAGCCAAGCGATAATGCTCTTGCATAACCGGCAATATTTTCTTTGCGCACTTAGAGCCAAATTCGCGTTCCAACCATTGTTTTAAATGCGTAGTTACCCCTTCAGAAACTATCTTATTCCAATCCCATGCCATATCCATAAAAAGCTCAATCTGATATTCACCAGGCTTGATATCTCCAACATTCAAAACCCACATTTTCTGTATTCCCTGTTCATAGGCGAGTTTCATCTGCTGATAAATCAATGAAGGACTCATCGTACTCAACCATAAATAATCATGCGGGCGTCCCCAATAGGATATATGATAATAAATTCCATTGCCTCCTTTACGCATACGTTCCTCCGGTGTGGGGAAATGGCGTATATAACCGTAATTATCATCACACCACATCAATGTTACGTCATCCGGAACTTGCAAACCAGCATGATAAGCATCCAACACCTCCTTATAAGGTATAAATACCTGCGGAACTTGAGAAATATCCTTATTTACATATTTTCTCAGTAGATCACGCTGTACCACAAATGCACGACTCAATACATTTTTTTGTGCTTCTGCCGTTTCTGCCCCTTGCATAGCACCATCATGCACTCCACGCATTCCCAATGTATACACTATTTCCTGTTCAGCCACTTCTTTGACACGCTCTTCCCAGAATTTGTCTACATTCAACTTGTTTTTTATATAATTATATTCACCCGTACCTCTTCTCCACCATTCACCCGCGGTATTACAAGCCATTGGTTCGCAATGAGAAGTGCCAATATAAATGCCATATTTCTCCGCCATTTCTCTATTCCCCTTTGTCAAGAAAAAAGGTACGGTACATTCATGCATAGCGGGCCAATAAGTATTAGCCCGCAAACGAAGCAACAGTTCGAATATACGCCTATTAGTACGTGGACCAATTGTCCCTTTTTCTGCAGAGGGTTCATAAGTCTGGCTGCTCCAAGGCATTATTCCCCAATCTTCATCATTTATAAAGATGCCGCGATACTCCACGGAAGGCATTTGCATGTCGTAATACCCCAAAGGAAGTTCAAAACTGGATTTCTTTTCCGGTGTGACATCTGCCCACCATTCCCAAGGAGATACCCCCAACAGACGAGAGAGTTCCATGATACCATAAGCTGTTCCATGACTGTCACTTCCTGCAATCAAAAGCTTGCCATCAGATAAAGTAGTCAGAATAAAAGCCTGCTTCTTATCTTTCAAGACCGACAAATCAACGCCTTTTTTTTCTATCAGGCTACTCTGTCCCACGGTACCGACAAGAATCTTCCTTTCTCCCTGATTTATAATAACAGAACAGTCAACTACAGCTTGCAGGTCGTGATTTAACAAATCCAAGGCAGTATACACCACTGCTTTTTCTGAACTGCCAACCTCCACGCCCACATTTCTGTCATTACCTGTTATTATGAAAGGTGTCTTTTGTGCCCAAAGTCCATAAGTAAAGCTCTGTATAAATAATACTATAAATATCAGTTTCTTTTTACTGTATTTGTACTCACTATTCATAATATTCCGTTTCATTCTTTTCATTTCAACAACTCCTTTTTATAGTTCTTTACAGACCAAATAATAAGTAGATGTTCCCACAATAAGGCAAATGTGATTAAATATATCATTCCACTGTCATATCAATCATCAGTAGCTTTATATAGTGCTCCTATCATAACCTCAATATTTGAAAGGTGTTTCTTTCACATATATTTTGAAGTTCTTGATTGCTCCGGGAACTTCGGATTCCATGCGGGGAAGGTATTGATAGCCGACAATGTTGTGCGAGGCTCCGAGGTCGATTACTACCGAGTGTGGGAAAGGTATGCCGGGAACGGTCTGCCAATAGGTTGATTCCTGAAGGTCGAAGGTTTTGTCGGCAGAGCGGTTGACACCTTCGGCATTCTCGCTGTCGGCATAGACTATCGTCCACGGTTCACGCGAGAGACGTTCACCCTTGTCGTTGAGCAGATACATCTCGGCAATGGCAGCTATATCCTTGCCGTCGATTGCGTCAAGTGCCTCAATGCACACGTATCGACCACGGACAGGGGCGAATTTCACTTCCTGCCATCCGTTGCCGGGTTTGAATGAGCCATTGAATACAGGTTTTTCATCAGATAGGTCAAGGCTTTGTCCGGGTTCACGATGAATCTGACGTTTTTTGAGTAAGAGTTGGTCGAGCTTCGGCTCTTTCAATCCTTCGGATTTTGCCTCACGCGGACCAAGGATGTCAAAGACAATAATCTCGTTCTCACCTTTTTTCAGCCAGCAACCGGGCATATAGAGAGTCTGCTGTGGCCCGATTTCCCAGATGCGCCCCATTGGATGGCCGTTGACATACACTAATCCTTTGCCCCATGTTTCGAAGTTGAGGAAGGTGTCAGAAGGTTTGCCTTTGATGTTGAAGGTGGCGCGATATGCACCCATCGGCAGACGGTCTCCGATTTTCTCAACGTTTGATATCGGTTGGAATTTCATCGAAGTGTAGGTTTCATATTCATCCCTGATATTGTAGACCTGCCAATTCTTGAGGTCAGCTACCCACTTGTAGCCGTCTTTCCCGACCGTCAGCGTTACATTATCGGTAATGCCCTTGAAATCCTTTATGGCGCGTCCGAAATTGATACGCCCCATCGCTTCTACAATGATGTCGAGCCGCGCACCTTTCTTGCAGGCAGGAATCATCAGTTCTTTTTCACCATTGCGACGGTCGAGCTTGCCGATATATTTGCCATCGATGAATATCTGGGCGAAATCGTGCGGATCGTTTAACGTCAATAGTGCCGGAGAATTCAGTTCGGGGAGAGTCGTGTTATAGAGAATTGAGCCAAAGCCTTGGTCATACTCTTCCATTGTCTTTATGTCAACGTCCGTTTTCGGTTTGGGCAGATTCGACCAAAGAGGAGCAACCTCGGTGAAATCAAACGCTTTTATCTCTATCGGCTTTATAGTGGCAGGTACCTTTGCCTGCTTTTCCCCGTCCATATACTTCGCAAGAGTCTTGCGCAGTTCCCAATATTTAGGGGTAGTCTGTCCGGATTCCGAAATGGGAGCGTCATAGTCGTAAGATGTCACATCGGGAGCAAAACCGGGAGAGTTCGCACCCGCCCAGTGTCCCCAGTTCGTACCTCCATGGGTCATATAGAGCGAAAATGATATGCCTTTCGAAAGCATCTCATCGATACCGGCAATCATATCAACGGCAGGGCGCGTCTCATGGTTGGCACCCCACTTGTCGAACCAGCCACTCCAGAATTCCGAGCACATCAGCGGTGAGTTAGGACGATGCTTCTTCAATGAGGCAAACTGCTGGTCTATATTGGCTCCCGTGCCGAAGTTCATTGTCCAAATAAGGTCGTCAAGACCGTTGTTGAGATAGTTGGACGACCAGTCACACTGGAACAGCGTCACGTCCTTACCGAAATTTTTGCGGAGCATATCGCGAATGGCCGCAACGTACGGCTTGTCGATGCCATAGGAACCGTACTCGTTCTCCACCTGCACCATAATTATCGGTCCACCGTTGGCTATAGTAAGGTCACCGACCTGGTTTGCCACCTCTTTTTGGAATTTATCGACCCGTTCAAGGAAATAAGGATCGCTCTCACGAAGCCGTATGTCTTTCTTTTTAAGCAACCACCAAGGAAGACCGCCCATCTCCCACTCAGCGCATACATAGGGACCGGGACGGAGTATGACTTTCATGTCATTTTTCTCACAGAGTTTCACGAACCCACGCAGATTATTCTGCCCAGTGAAGTCAAACTGGTCTTGCTTAGGTTCATGGGAGTTCCAAAAAGTGTAAAGGCAGATGGTATTCATGCCCAATGCCTTGCACAACTGTATACGTTGCTCCCAATACTCCTCGGGTATGCGTGGATAGTGCAGTTCGGCCGCTTTCACCACGAAAGGTTTGCCGTTGAGAAGGAATGTCCCGTCACCGGCCTCGAAGCGGGGCTGATTCTCAAACTCGTCCATGCTCCATTTCTCTCGCCAAGGAATAGTGATTTTGCCGCCCTCAAACGATATCGGAAGCCATACATAGCGGGAGTCTTCAAGGTCTTTCTTGTTCCAACGGTCGAACATCGCCACATAAAGATCTTTCTTGCCATAAACGGGCTGTACGTATGTGCTCTGCGCATAGAAAGTCTTGTCGGCATCCTTACCGGTGCAAGGGTCGCCGATGACAGTCCACGGTCCCAGGATGGAATCGGCAACGGCAAGTTCCGCCTTGTTCGGATCCCAGCCTGTGCAGCCGGAGGATAGCATATAGTATTTACCGTCCTTTTTGAATACGGCAGGAGCCTCGCGCGATGCTCCGATGAAGTTGCGGGTATATTTGCCCGTAGGTCTCAAATAGTCGTCCGTCAGTTCACTTATATACAATGTTGCATTGTGTTCGGATGAATAGAACTGGTATGCCTTGCCGTCATCATCAACAAATACGGTCTGATCACGGCTCATCGCATCATTGGGGCGAAAAGAGCCAAGATACTTAAAGGGTCCCGTCGGGGTGTCACTGACAGCGACACCAGCGGCCGCTTTGCTGTAGTCGGCACTCTCGACGTGCGCCCACATCACGAACTTGCCGGTCTTCGCGTTATATACAACCTTCGGGCGCTCCAACACCTTTGACGGATGCAGGTCGTGCGAAGGGTCATCCTCTACTGCTGAAAGTGCAATCCCCTCGAAAGTCCAGTTGACCATATCAAGCGACGAATAACATCCCACACCCGTGACATCAGTACGATAGCACTCCCATGTCGCCCATTCGAGCAGTACCGTTTTACCCTTTTTATACTCTCCATACCAATAATATTTTCCATTGTGGTACAAAATACCACCTCCGTGGGCATTGATTGGATTACCAGAAGTATCCAGCCAAACTTCTCCGGACACAATATCCTGGGCATTGGCATTGAATACTGGAATTAACATGGCAAAGGCCATTGCAAATTTTAGTATATTATTAAATTTCATGACAGTAATTTTATTTTTATTCTAATTCTGACTCAGTTTACTCCTTGATTTATGTATGTCCTTACAAACGCCATAAATGTCTTATTTGAGCAACACAGTTTTTTCCACACTCACATAGCAGTTGTCACTGCCGAAACGTGTTCCGTCCTTATCAAACCACACCGGAGGCTCGCCCGTCACTTTCACCTCAAGCACATAATTATCCAGAGGCATTTTCTTACTTAGAAAACGGCACCCCTTATCAGGCACCTTGCTATAAAAATCCACCAATGAACAATGCATAACTTTGCCTTTCTCGCTCAATATGCGAACTTCAGCATACCCCCCATGACAATTTGACTCACCTACTACAGCAATCCTGTTTCCTCTAAACTTAAATCTCAAACAATCCCCTTTCCGGTTCGACGACCAATTCTGTTTTTGCTCACTCCCTTTTATTTTCCCCTTTTCCATTCGATCAACATTCCACGACGCCCAATATTCAGGAATAGATATTTTTTTCCCTTCCACTTGTAAGGGCAACCATACATAAGTGGCAGCTGATGCTTGGTGTGGATATGACCACCGATCGCCCATATACATAGGAATAGTATCATTACCTCGTTTTAACGGAAACACGAAAGTGGATTGTGAGTTGTATGTCAATGTGCCTTGAGGACAAAAGAGCCCCTGCCGTTCCCATGGTCCCTCTATAGAAGAAGCTGTAAAGTAATAGTTATCGTTCCGTTCCCAACTGGTCAGATTAGATGTAAGTAAATAGTACATTCCGTTTTTTTTGAACATAGCCGGAGACTCCCCCATCCCTTCTATATAAGCAGTTTCTGCCTCAACAGAATGATAGTCATCACTCAACCGATAGACGGGACCATGATGAATCAGCAGATAGCCTTTCCCATCCGTATCCTGAAACGTTCCCATATCCCAACGTTTGATCGGCTTGCCTTTGAAAAGTAGCGGACCGTGCAATGTATAGTCACCGTTGATGGTCTTACAAGTTGCAATCCCTATGTATGGATCATTGTACTTCAAATCGTCGGCATGCATCAACATAACATATTCTCCCGTTTTGGGACACTTCATTACTTTAACCCGTTCTCCTACACGATTAGGACCAAGAATTCCATCACTCTGCACAGGAAGCACTACCCTTTCAAATTTCCAATTTACAAGATCCGCAGACGAATAGCAGCCAAAACCCGGAAAGGCATTGCTATCATCAGACTTGTATTCACCAAAAAGCCAGTAGCGCCCACCATCTTCCACAATACACGCCCCATGTGCATTGATAATGTTTCCTTGTTCATCGAACCAAGGAATACCATTATGTATTATCTTTTCCGAATGCATCTGTCCCATCATCACTTGACAGATAGCACATAACAGAATAATAATTATCTCTCTTTTCATACTTAACAAATTGTTTCCTTCAATAATCCATTTCTTTTAAACAAGACTCCCCATTTCATCCGCCTTTTGAGATTAATCAAATGTTCAAATTCAGATAAACAAGAAGTCTTTATTTTTAATAAAATGCAATCTCCCAAATAGAAGGTTTGATGCCTCTTTCCGGAATAAGAAATGATAATCGTACATACTTGCAACGTTCATTCAGTAAAACATTAACCGGAGAATCTGATATTCCGTCTGATGTATAATCTGCAATGCACTTCCAAGCATTGCCATCTGACGATGTTTCAACTTTCATTAAGTATTTTTCCCACGGATATTCCATGCGTACTTCCATCGTGCCCACGGCAATTATATCATCAAATGTAATTGTTACGGCAGGAGCTTTATCCTCATCTGTAGGCTCCCAACGCGTACCATAACTTCCATCTATCACCTTCCCAGCAGTAAAATCGTCTGCAGAAAAAGAACTTCCGATAACTGCAGCCGGTTGAATGTATAGCTTCTTTTCTTTATCTAAATCCGGAAACAATTGCGTATGATAAGGAATGATATTATTGATTTTATCATTAGTCTCATCAAAAGTCAGTTTACTGATGCAAGTCTGCCTATAAGCCGTTCCTTTCACAAAAGGCAACCTATGCCGATGATACAGAATATAATCCTCGCCGTCATAAGAAAACAACGTGTGATGCCCCGGACCATAAACTTGCAAACTATCATTAACTTTCAGAATAGGACTATTGGCAGCTTCCGTAAAAGGTCCGAATGGATGATTTCCAACAGCATAACGTACTTCATACGTCTCATCAATAGTCTTTCCTTCCGAATAAGTCAGATAATACTTTCCATTGCGTTTTACCATCAGCGGAGCTTCAAAGTAGTGTGTCGGAGTAACCTCCACCGGTTCTGTCCGGAAAGAACTCATGTCGTCATTCAGCTCTGCCGCAAAACAATGTCCGTTAGTCCAGTTCCATCCCGATCCCCAGTAAAGATACGTCTCACCATCATCATCCACGAAAGCCTCTGCATCTATTACATGATAATATTTCGTCGGATCCCCCGGAATCATAGGCTTATCCCCAAGCATATTCTCCCATGGTCCCAACGGATGCTTTGCTTTGCCACACCACACTTCTGAACCAACGGACACATACATATAAAAAGTATCTCCTTTCCGGATGACAGAAGGTGCCCATACTTTATTTTTTTCAGAAAGCGGAGTGGTACATGCAGCTTTCGTTGGCCAATTCAATGTATGAAATGTCCAATTCTGAAAATCATCGGATACCCAGCATGAAAGGAAATCAGTTCCCCAAGGATCAACCGTTGCATACATATAAAATTTACCATCGTACTGTACCAAAGACGGATCGGCAAAATAGCCGGGTATTATCGGATTTTGAAGTTCTACCATCTGCTTTTCTTCTTTCGTTATCTTAGAAGAACAACTGCTCAGACAGACCAATCCTATTATCAAAAATTGCAATAATCTCATAAACTTTAATTTTATCACATGAAAGGTTCTCATCACCATGCGATATTAATAATGTACTGCATGATCCTTCGGGAATTCACGTCCGCTCCATGCCTTTCTGGAAGTCCAGTCCTGAGGAGCAGATGTCCAAAATGAATGACTGGCGGGAAGTCCCAATGGCAGGAAAACCTCCGATGTGATGTACATACTTCCATTATTACTATACCAGTCAGCCAACCCTGTCTGATGTCCGGCAAAGCCTAATTGCAAAAATCCTTTTTCATTGAAATTGCCGTCAACGGCGAATAGACGTTTCATCACGCAAGTCAACGCATTGCGAACCTGCCCTTCAGGAAGTTCTTCAGGAAGCATTTCTTTCCAACAAAGCATCGACAATGGCTGAAAAACTCCCAAACGATAAGTCATCGAACGTCCGAATGTAGGAAATACGGCTTCCGGAGATATAAAACGCTCCAAAATCATACCAAAACGCTGCATACGTTTTTTAGCTAAATCTTCCGTTTTCTTTTGCATCTCCAGACTGCGATCATGTAATATTACCTTATGATTGTTCACTGTCTGCATTACTTGTACAAACATTGGCTGAATCACATAGCTATTATAATAATCGAACGCAAAAGTTTCTCCATCCGAATACCAGCCATCACCCACATACCATTCTTCCGCTTTCCGAACAGCCGTATGAATACGGAATAAATCATATTGCGCATCGGCTTCCATTAGAAAAGATTCAATCATAGCAGAAAACAGCAACCAGTTGGTATAAGGCGGATCAATCCGGCGCAATAACTGAAATTCTTTAATATAACGTTGTTTTGTCACGTCATCCAGCGGTTCCCAAAGCTGTTCTTTAGCACGAAGAAAACTGCTGGCAATATAAGCCGCATCGACCAAGGGCTGTCCTTCATTTCTCCATAAAAGATAATCAGGGCTATCCGGATCAACAGCATGGGCATAGCTCTTCAGAGCCCATTCACGCAGTTGTTTTCGCATTTTACCTTCCTCCGTATCATCATCAGGTAGAGAAAGCCAGGGAGCAATGCCGGACATCAGACGCCCGAAACACTCCATGTAGGTCACATCCTTACTGCGTCCATCCCATGTCGGGCTGATCTCCACCTGCATATTTTTCTTCAACTCCCCTTTGCTCATATTACTCAATACAGGAGCGGCAATTTTATATGCCGTCTGCACCCAATATTCACGGTCACTGATTTCTTTTTCCCCCTTCACCTTTTTAGCATAAGTTACTGTGCTTAACAAACACAATAAAATAAGGAGCAAGATATTTTTGTTTTTCATTATTACATTTAAATATAATATCAATTCTAATCATTCAGATATTTCACCATTTCAGAACCTGCCAACAAGAAAGCTCCTACTCCAAAATCTGCAGTCGTTTCCGGTCCTACATTCTTATGTTGGTCTGCCCTTTCACCGATTGGTTGTACGTAACCTATCTTTCCATTAGGTTGCAAAGCTATTTCTGTCAAGTATTTCCAACCTTTTTTTATAATAGGTTCATAAGTGGCTTTATCCAAAAGCCCATTATTCACACCCCAAAGATACCCATAGGTAAAGAAAGCCGTCCCACTCGTTTCACGTCCCGGAGCCTGCACCGGATCCAGCAAACTACGGGTCCAATATCCCTCTTCCTGTCGTGCGGCAGCCAATGATTTGGCCATAGCCTGATAGATGGCGATATATTCAGCGCGATGTGCATCATTTTCGGGTAAATCTTGCAAAACTTTAGCCAAGCCTGCAAACACCCAACCGTTACCTCTGGACCAAAAGTCTTTCAATCCTTGATTTGTCTTATGTTTCGGATAGATGTATTTTCCATCGCGATAAAACAGAGCACTCTCCTCATCATACATAAGATTCTTGGCATAAGTAAAGTACTCATAGAGTTTATCCAAATATTGCTGATTGCCTGTAACCTTATAAAGTTTGGTCATAACCGGCATTACCATGTACAATCCGTCTGCCCACCACCAATAGTCATTATTAGGAGTTGACATCTCATATTCCATCACTTCCTTGGCACGAGCTATTTTATACTCTGCCGGTTCATGATCCATGTTATACAAGTCAATATAAGTCTGGAAACAAATTTGCCAATCTCCGAAAAGGACATGCTCCATTGTTTCACCATAATTATATTTCCACTTAGACTTGTCATCAGAAGTAGCCCCCTTCCATTGATTTTTTTCGGCCCATGCTTCCGAATACTTCTTATAAGCCTCACTACCTGTCACCTCATAAGCTGCAATATTTCCCGTATGATAAGCTGCCGGATGCCAAAAGGCAAATGCAGGTTCCGGATTCTCCGCCTGCCAATAGTTATTTACCTTCTTAATAGTCTCAATAACCTTTGACTTTGTCCATACACTATCGGCTATTGCTTCATTCCGATTGTTACTCTTACCGGATTTACATCCTGCCATGCTAATACTGAAAACACAGCTTAATACCCAAAAAGAAATTCTTCTAAGATTCATTTATTATACAGTTTTTCGTGGTTATTATTCAGGTAGCAAAGATGCATCTTTTTAAGGAGACAAAGGTCCTAAAAATGCGTCAAAACCGTACAAAAATCATTCAATATATAGAATATTATCTTTTAAGGAAAGAACGACTATCTGTTTTTTGTATCAACTGACCTATATGCACCATGTTCCACCCTATTCAATAAAAAGAGAGTTATGGAAGGCACATAAAGCCTTCACATAACTTCTACCGATATTAATCCTTAAACAATCTTTTTATTAAAACTAAACACACATCTATCTATTTATTTTGAGGAATAATCAAGAAACTAAACCCGCACGGCCCGCCACCTCCATTC
>CAKUYM010000110.1 GCA_934716785.1 uncultured Bacteroides sp.
GTATACGCGTTGACCGAACCGGCCTTGTGGTCCTGCATGGATGACGCCCAATTCTTCTTGAATGTGACGGACGCACATGCGGGGACGTTGTCAAACATGATGAACCTCTTCGTGGTGGTCGAGCCGTCAGCGTAGGTGATGACGGATTTCGTCTTGTTGACCTTGCACTTCTCGTTCCATTCCCAGTATTTCTTGGAGGATGTGCCCTGACCGCCCATCTCCGTATTCGTGATGGTCACGTTCCGTGACGGACGGTTCACGAACTGCATCTCAAGCGTTCCCACCCTCTTTGCCGTATCGTCATAGGACGGGAACTTGTTGTCGAATACGAAGACGTTCATTTTAGCCCTTATGGCATCGAAGTCCAGTTGTGTCGCCATCGCGTCATAAAGGCTGTTCCTCTCGCTTTCTTCGACCTTCTCATCCGTACCGGGCAGCCAGTTGATGTAGTTCTTGTGCACGGCATTGGAGCCAAGCCCGGTCTCGTATATGCGGATTCCGTAAATGTCCACATCGGCATAGTCGGAGCCTATGACCATGTCCCCGTTTTGCGCCCAGTAGTCGTTTGACTCGTAGAGGAAGGTGCGGTTCTTCTTTCCGTTGATATAGATGGAACAGAGGTTGAATCCCGCACTCCCGTACATGTTCGGTGAGATGGTCATGGCTATCCTGACACGCACGCCATCATCGGTCGGGATTGATTGCAGCTCCTCATTCTTGAGGGACTGGCTGCACGGCCAGATGCTGTTCGCATAGATGTTGAGTCCGGTAAATCCCTTTCCGTCCGGCACGGACATGGTTATGACGGGTTCGGAATAGTCGGTGACATTGTAGATCCTGTAATCCAGCTCAACGGTCTTGCCGCTACGTGCGCTCTCCGCTTCAAAGGGCTTGTAGCCGATATCCAACAGGCTTCCGGCCATCATCCTCAGTATGCGGTTCCCGTCACTGTCCACGGTCCATCCGTCATTGCTCCAGTTCATGCCTTCCCATTCCGCGTCTATCGGGGAACCGTCAATCTCATTGATGACCTTCCGGTAATTGGACTGGCTGTTGGTGCGTGTACGGGGATTCATGTAGAATACGGCACCGGTCGTGGCGGAGAAACCGGAAGAGTTGCCCACCGGGAATGTCATGGTGTCGGTCAGGGGCTTCCCGTTGTCCGATACGGAGACGGAGATTTCGAAATCCGTGTCATCGACAGTCTCGATCTCCATCGCATAGGAGAAGCTGTTTCTCGTGTTGGTGGGTATCGTGCTCTCCTCGCTGGTATATACGACAAGGTCGCCCATCCTGATGGAGAACGTGCCGCCCGTAGCCGTGGCATCGCCATCATAGACGGAATATTCGAAAAGCTTGTTGTTCGCCCAGTTGGAGGCCTTCTCGGAAAGGTTGTTCACGCACATCAGCTTCACCTGCTCGCCCTCCGATGCGCACATGATGTTGAAGGACACCGTCTTGGTCTTGATGGTGCCGTCGGAGTTCTCAAGGTAGGCGGACAGCCTGTACACCCCCGTCTGTCCGGGATGGTCCACGGTGAAGTTCAGGGCTGTGTCCGTATAGATGGCGCTTCCCAGCACCTGCTCATACGCCTTGACATAGTTCTCCCCCTCAAGAGTGACCTTGAGCGTCTTGTTCACATTCCCGGAAATGTAGAGGGGGATGGAAATCGCTCCGGAGTATAATGCCCACCACTGGAAGGTATCCGCCTTGACGGACAATGATGTCATCGTGACATTGTAGGTATAAGCCGGAGTGACCTGCCCGGTCACCTCACCGGTTATCTTGACCATGACCGAATTGGCTCCATTCGCAAGGTACTCGGCTATGTCGACCTTTGTGGCGGTGATGGAATTGACCATCAGGGTCTTTATAAGGGTATAGTCCGTACTTGCGGAGTTCTTTATGAATATCTCGCACTTGCCGCGCTCACCGGTATTCTCGTAAGGGTCGTTGTAGCTGTAGCGTTCCTGTGAGATGAACGTGAAGTTGAGCACGCACGGCTCACCCTTCTGGGACGTGAAGGACTTGTCGCCATTATTCTGGACGCGGATGTAGTATTGGACTCCGGTCGTGGAGTCAAGACGGAGATAGATATCGTTGACGGAATTCTGCAAACTGCCGATTTCTTCCGTATGGGATGCGAGGGTCTCCTTGTCCGCATCGGTAAAGTCGTTGCTGGAAAGCCCCTTGCCCTCCTCCTTGTCGACCTTGCCACGGATAAGCCCGCGCAGTTCCGTGTCATCGTAGCCCGCCCCGCCACCGGCAAGGGGATAGTCCGTCCATTCGCCATTTTTATACTGGTATTCCCGGTCCGTCTCCTTTACGTAAACGACACAGCCTTCCGTCAGCCGGTCGGCCGTAATGGCGTTCCTCCCGTCAATGGTGGACACCTCCTTGTGCCCGCCTTTCCCGTAAATGGAATAGTGGGTAGGATATTTGTCATCACCGGTACCCGGCACTATGGGGGAATATACATTCGTTCCCTTCAATTCTTCGCTCATCTTACCTCAATATTCAATACACCCGTCTGGATGTTGTTCAAACGATAAATAGTATAGCTCTCCTTGTAGCCGTAGGCGTTGGTTATCTCACGTACCTCCTCCGTCCAGTCAGTATTGCGTAACCCGCCAATCCAGAACTGGATGCCGGACGCCATGGATGTCGGAAGGATGTAGTAGGGATACTTGCCGCCCGTGCAATCGAACACGGTGGAAGCCTGCGCCCGGACAGCCCACGCGCTTGACAGGGACAATATCCCGTCATTGTCGAGCGAGGAATTGGCGGACACCCCGTAATACTTCCTCAACTTGAATTGCGCGGATACGGACTTCGCGTACGCCTGTTCGCCCTGCACGGCTTTCAGGGTATAGACCGTGTCGGTCGTGACACCCGTATATTGCCTTGACCTGCTCCCGACCGGAAGGGATTCGTTGTTGATTGACTGCGACTCGATGTCCCGGTCGTATGTCCATGAGAGGTTGACGGTCTGTGAACTGCCCTTCTCATACGTCCCGCCACCGGACAGCGACATAGTGAACGGGAATACCTTCGACATGAGTCGCGACACCTGTGCAGGCAGGGTGGTATCGACCGCCCATTCCGATGCTCCGGCAGGACGCACAAGCAGGACGTCCGTATCGGATATCCCATCGGCTTCGCCAGCTACATTGTCCAACCCGCCCAATGTCGCGGCACCGGTCACTTCCGTGCTCAATTCCTCTACGAGGGCATCCGTATTTTCCTCTGTGATGTTGTCCCCGAACTCCCCCGACAGCAGGGCGATCTGCGGCTCCATGACCGCTTCCTTGCGCACGACAAGACCGTTGTTGGCTTCAACCAGTTCATCGGAGACCAGACCCTTCCGGAAGGCTATCCGTCCGGAAGCGGTATCGTCATTTAACCGGCTGAGCGCACGTCCGGAGATTTCGTTGATGATCCTCTTTGCCGAAAAGGTATTACGGTCGGAAGGAAGCGTCCTGTCATTGACTCCTATGACATACACGCCCGTTCCGCCACCGCCAACTACGGAACCGGAATAAGTCTGTCCTTTATATGTGAGGGAATCGAGCTTGCTCTCTATCTCGCCTATGCGGGAATATGTGGCTGTCTCGCCCACCGTATATACGGGATGGTCGTAGGGTATATCCAATGCCCATTCAAAACCGATAATGCGGGATTGCCGTCCTTCGGGAAAATAAGCCTTGTTAATCAGGTTTACCTTGGCACCGACCTCGTATGTACGGATATTGCCGTTGTCATAGATGAAATCCGCGTCCATCTCGCAATCATAGGTGGACGGATCAATCATCGTCTTCCTTACATGCTCCTTTGTCTTTTTGAGTAGATCCCGTTCCGCGTCTGGTGACATCTGTTCGGAGATGAACGCGGGATCAAAGCCGTAAAGGATATAAGTGTCGGAAGCCTGCGGGTAGAGCGTATCATCAGGCAGGTAGCGTCCGTAATCCTCGTTGCGGACTATCTCGAATGTGGTGCCGGTATCGTCACTCTCCTTTAGGTTGAGTGCGAAGTCAAGCCCGGCAAGTTTGCCAGTCTGGAATATCAGGCGCAGTTCATCCAAAAGGAAGTCCTCTGTGAAGTTTTTTAGTCCGGTATCCTTGAATGTGTAGATGCGGTATTTGTTCCCTGTCTTGTTCCCGTCCTCATCCTCTTCGTCCTTCTCGTCATAGCTGACACCGGATATGGAACCGGTATATTTAGGATATTCATCCTCGAATATGACTATCTCTTCGATGGCTTCCTCTTCCGGCATCTCCACATTGTCCGGATCGTCATAGCGCTCATCCCCGATGTCGATACGTTCACCGGTCGGGCTGTATCTGTAAGCGTCCACATAGGGAATACCTTCCGGCAGCATGAGACGCTTCTGTACCACACCGTTCAGGGTCAGTTCCTTGTCGTCCTTGCTGAAATAGTTGTCGGGTACCTTGCCCTTGATGATGTTGCCGATGGTGTACATATCGCCCAAGGAAGCTGTTACGCTTTCGGGTAGGCGGATGACATTCGAGCTGTCACCTGTGAGCAAGTCCGGGTTATAGACGACATCGAATGTCTGTCCGGCATTGGTACCGGAAAGGAATGTCACCGAAGCGTTTGCCCCTATATTCTCACAATGCAATGAAAGACTGCCATTATATTCAACATATATTCCTGCATTATTGGAATATTCCAACTTTATAGAAAGCCGGCAATTCTGAATATTCTCCTTTAGCGCAAAAGCCATATCTTCAAGCTTAAGCACCGGCCAATTGTCTACGTCTTTTACTACCAACTCGCCCAGTTCTATCTTTTCGCTCTTATCAAGCGAATTATACTCCAATGTGAAAACGGCTTTTAGGTCAGAATTTGCATGGGGTGTAGTCTGATAGTAGACATTTATGGAAGCGCCATTTGCTTTGAACAAATAGTTTCCCGCTTTCAGGCTATCGGCAACGTCTACGGTATATTTTCTTGGATATTCCGGATGGTATGTATCCGTATGCTTTATGCTAATATCAATATCAGCCCCCTTTATTTGAGAACTGGCAGGAAAGTATTTGTTGCTCAATGCTCTTGCCGTATCGGATATGTCCCGACCGGCAACCTCTTTCACGTCAAATATCAGACTCTTCCGGTAGCTGGCGGGAATGTTGCGGGTTGAACCGAAAGCATATACGCGGGTGGCGTATGTGGTCTGACTGTCACTGCGTGTCATGGAGTTGACGTTCACATTCTCCGTGTCCGTCAAGTCACCGGCTTTGAAGTCTACCGGGGAACTGTACTCGCAACGCCCGAAATGGATGATGTTTTCCGTTATCCACCATTCGCACTCCCACGTCTCCGCCATCTGGGTAAGAGCGTCAATCAGGTTGACGTTATCATAGGAAACGAGCTTGGAAGTGTTTTCTACCGTACTGTCAATCTCGTATGTGAACTCTTCCTCCCTGAACTTGTAACTGAGCGCTTTCAGGTTGGCAAGAAGGACATTCAAATGCGTGTCAAGTGGGGCGGTAAGATTCCAGCCGGCTTCACGCCCGGTCGTCTCCGGTGTGTAGAAGAACTTCTTGTTCTTCCATTTCCAGTAATAGGCATCCAACCGGAGTTCATAGTCATAGGCACCGGTAGTCGTGTTGTAGACGGGTTTGTACAGGTCCACAAGCTCGAATATGCCCAGTTCATTGTCTATCCCGTCTCCCAACTGGAAATATACGGGACTGGCAAGGGAAAACTTCAAGGTGATGTAGTCCTCCTTCATCAACAGGAACTTCCTCTTACTACCTTCGTTGATCGGAGTAGAGAAACGGATATTGCCGGATATGTCTTTGATGTCTACTGATTGCATAACACATCAAAGTTCGGAGATAAAATAAAGAGTGCCCAATTTTGAGCACTCGTAGATACAACAATTATTCTATTGTTGGAATTTAAGTTCTGTTTGTCGGATTCGGTTCACAGAACTTCATTGAGCATTTGCCGAATGTTCTATCTGAACTCTGTGCATAGGTGATACTCTTACCAAGATAAATCAGATGATAGACATCGTTACTATTAGCCGGAATCTGAATGTCAACCGTACCTTTATACAGTTCTTCAAAGAAGGACTTTTTCTTTGTCTGATAGTCTGATTGTGAATTACCTTCTATGGTAAAAGATAGAGTAATCTCCCTCTCATCCAATTTGGAGTTGGCAGTTATTACCCGCTTCCCATGTTCCAAACGAGATTTGTTTTCTATAAATTCTTTCATAGGAGCTGATGCCCCAATCGAATCAAGAAAATTATCTCCCATTCTGACTCCCCATGTTTGAAGAGCGTTTTTGTCATTGATTAATAGTTCATTCATTGTCATACTACTTTGTTGATAATCCTTTGGTGTTGTTTTTAACGTCTGCGATATCCCTCTGTATTTGCTGGATTGGCTTTATTATTGCTCCGGTATTCTCTGAAATCTGTACAAGTTCGAGATAAGAATTAGCTATCAAATCACGGGTATCATCAGCGATATTACGAACCTCGGTGTTTACACGGAGGATATCATCGGTTTTCATGGTAAGCAGGTTTAGTGATTGCGTTTGGAAGGCATTCTGATTCTTTATCTCTTCACCGGAAATCTGTAAAGCGGTAAAACGCCCGTTCAGCTCATCAATGGAATCCTGTGAAGCAGTTGCGAAGCCTTTCTTCGTGGATTCTTGGGAAGAAGAACCGTTTTGCTTTAAGTCGATTCCTGCACTCTGTAAATAACCCTTAACTTGTTCCATGATGTTTTCTAAAATAGGTATATTCTCTTCATAGTTATTTACGAGTCCATTTGTCTTTTCCGCAACTTTTTTCATCAGTTCAGTCTCATTAATAGCTCCTTTTGCATATTCTTCATAAAGGGCTGCTATATCATCGCTAAATGAACCTACTACTTTGTCAAGCACAATAGTGCGCATCATATCCGAAACGATATCTCTGAATGTATCAGAAGCATAATCCTTGAAGCTATCCAAAGCATCTTTACCATTATCAAGCCAATCCCAAAGGCTGTCAACAAAATTGTCAACAAGCGGCTCATACAAGGAACTGACATATTCGTGAAGTTGTTCTATGTATTCGTCATACTTTTCCTTGAGAGTGATTAATGCTTCAAGCGTTTCCTTAGTCTGTCCGACAAGTTTATTGCCATAGTTGTCAATAATGCTCCGGGCAAGTTCCTTGTTAATCATTCCCTCATTATCGAACAATTCACCAAGTCCATTATTCCTTGCCCATGTAACAAGATCCTCCGTTTTCTGTGACTTGCTACCGATACCCGTTCCTAAGAATCCGCTGCTCTTCTTACGTGTCTCAACGCGAAGGTTATTGATTGCCGCGGTTTGCCCTTCACCGTAATTGCCTTGTCCCCAAATATTCTTCCATTTATCCCACCATGACAAGGCGGACAAATTGCCCATCACCCAGTTAACGGCTCCCGTAAGCCAACCGCCACCGCTTTCATTCTGATATATGGCTTGGGATTCTCCAGCCTTATCCACATAGGCTCGAAAAACTTCATCATGCAAAGCTTTATAATCTCGAAGATTCTGGAGATTATCGGTGGAGAACCAGCTTGCTTCCGCCTGCTGTGCTTTAAGAGCCGCGATTCGGTATTCATTGACTGCATCGGTCAGAGCATTCAGTTCCTTAACCTTTTCGGCATAGGCTTCATACTGTTTGAATGCTTTGTTATTGCCCAGTTCACTTATCTTTTGAAGTACTTGGATGGCAGTAGATATGATACCTAAAATGACGGATGCCTTCTCTACTGTGGATATGGCATTGGCTCCGGTTTGAGCCACTTTGCTAATCCCATCTATTGTTCCGGTTGCGAATAAGGCTACATCACCCATTAGGGAGATGATTTCTCCGGTTTGCCCACCGATAGCATCGCCAACACCTTTTATGGCATCAGCAAGTTCATCAACTTTTTCTCTTGCCGTCTTTTCCGCTTTTATGAATTTGTTGTTGGTTTGTTGGTGCTTGTCTTTGGCGGCATTGTATTTGTTCAAGGCATCAGTAGCAGAAAGATAAATAGTGTCAATCTTCCCTGTTTCAGAATTAAATTTTGTACCTAATACAACTTTCTCACCGGAGTTCACTTTATCAAGGTTACTCTTTGCTTCCGCAAGCTCCTTTTCAGCTTCAGCGAGTTCCTTCTGCCTGTCCACGAGAGCCTGAAACGGGTTACGGGCATCCAACTCATCCATAATCTCTTGAATGGTGGTCGTGTATTCCCGCAAATCCTCCGGATTAAGCGTTTGGGCAGCAGTCTGTTTGGCATTCTCCAACTGTTCAAGCAAAGAGTTGAGCGTTTCAGAGGAAGTGTTTCGCAGATCTTCAAAAGCACGGATATATTCAGGAGATTGCTTGAGTACATCAAAATCATGCTTCATCAGTTCTTTTCCCCTGTCAGCGGTCGCTTTCGCAATGCTTCGGTCTATCTTCGCCAATTCATCCGCATCACTGTTCTCCATTGCTCTTTTACGGGATTCTTGTAATAAGGCAATATCATCATTGAACTTCCTTTCAATCTCCAAACGCTGGTCTGTGTATGAAAGATATCGGTCAGTTAGATCAGTGTATGTCTTTTCATTGTTTGCAATGGCGGCTTTATATAGCTCATCAAAGTATTTGGTCTCGCTATCTGACAGTTCAATGCCGGCAGCATCAAAAGATTTTCCCTTGTTCTCCGGATTGGCATCCCATGCGGCACGGGCATTTTCTATTTTCTTTCGTAGGGCATCCTCTTTCTGTCGGTCGATAGCTTGCATTTCCTTTTCAAAGTTTAGCTCCATTTCGGCAATGGTCTTGGCAGAGCCTTCATCCATTGCTTTGATACGGGCTTCATCAACCTGCATCTGTAAATCCTCGGCAGAGCGCTGCTGTTCCAATGCCTGTTTATCAAGAAGGACATTGTATTTGTCTGTCTCCTTGCGGAGTTTTTCGGCTTGATTCTCTTCTTTGGTGAGTTTACTGCCAGTTAGCCCCCCAAGTTTCTTATATGCTTTTTCGGTTGTCTCTTCCTGTTTTTTAGCTTCTTCATATTGCTTTGAGGTAAACTTGGATTTGTCTTTCTCTATTTCAGAAAGTTTCTTCTTGGCATCTTCCCAGTCTTTCTTAGCTTTCTCGTAATCTTGCTTGTAGGTTGAGGTTTTACGTGACTTCAACTCTGATTCAAGTATATCTATTCTATTTTGCAATTCTGACTCAGTAGTTGTACCTTTCAGAGAACCAACGCCTACATTCAAAGAATACCACTTATTATTCTTTCTTGCTTGTTGAAGGCGTTTCATTTCATTCAGTTCTGACTTTATCTGAACATCAGTGCTTTTCTTTAAATTAAGTTGCCATTGAACGATTTCATCAGAACGAACTTCTTTTTGATAATTTGTAAAGATATTCCTTTCTTCATCCAATTTTGATTTCAAAGTGGATAAAGTCTCATTCTTATATTTCTCAGCAAGTAATTTCTCAGCATCTGTTAGATTGTTTTTATGAAAATTGGGATCTTCTCCAAATCTTTTCCATAACCCGATAACTTGTTCATATTCACTAATTAATTTTTGAGAGTTGCTATAATTGGCTTTGTTTTCTTTTACCTTTTCTTTACCGGTCTCTTCATTGTACTCTTTCCATAAAGCTATCAAATCCTTAATATGCCCTTTTTCATCTATATATTTTTGAAATAAAGCTGGGTATTCATGTTTTATAGCCTCCATAGCCTTTACTCTATCCATAGAAGAAGTATATTCATTTTGAATAGCGGTAACTAATTCTTCAAGTCTTTGTTTGTGCTCTTGCTTTTTTTTTACCGATTGCTCTTTTTGCTCGTTAAGCCTTTTTTGAGCTTTCTCTGCTGCACTCGTCGAATCATGAAGTGCCCACATAGCTACACCCAGTCCAACAACCACTGTAGCTAATGCTACATAAGGATTAGTTAGCATCGCTGCATTAAGAGCTAACTGTGCTTTGCGTGCTAATACTCTAACGTTGGTAAGTCCTATTTCCACAAGCGTATGTTTACTTTCAGCAGCAGTAACAAGCATTACGGCAGTACGATATGCCCCGTAGGTAGCAATCAACCCAACCAATACCTTACCTACAGTCTCATAGTTTTCAATCAAGGAAGTGGTTGCTTGAATACCTCTCATTATTACACTTTCCGACTTTTGCCCCATTTCATTGAAAGCAGCATCCATAGCATCCTGCATCATTGAAAGCTGACCATTGATAGTTTTTGACGCATTCTCGGACATATTGTAGAACTTTCCACCTGCCGAAGTCGCATCAATGAACGCCTGTTGAACCATCTCTGCGGAGATAGCCCCCTTAGACATTTCATCTTTGAGGGTAGAAATGGATTTGCCAGTCTTATCCGCCATTATTTGTAACGGGTTGAATCCGGCATTAATCATCTGGTTAAGATCTTGCCCCATAAGTTTTCCTGCTGCTGACATTTGGGAAAATGCTAATGTCAATGAGTTGAATTTTCCACTTTCTCCCATAGACACGTCACCGATGGCGGAAATAAACTTGGGAACTTTCTCGGCTTCAATGTTAAATCCAAGCATCATCTGTGTCGCTTTTGTGACATCAGAAAACTCCAAGGGAGAGATTTTAGCATATTCACGTACCTGCTTCATTAAAGCGTCAGCCTTTTCCTTATTGCCTAACAAAGTCTGAATGGCAGTATCCGCAGCCTGAAATTCTCCACGTACACGAAGCATCTCGGAACCGAACTGCTTTAAGGCAGCAACACCACCAATAACAGCCAATGCCTTCTTCCAAGATATAGCAATACCGTTATTGCTATCTGCCACCTCTTTAGCATCACCTTTATAGAGTGCATACTCATCCCGGAGCTTCTTTACGGAAAGGCGTGCTTCCGCTTGTTGCTGGGTGAGTCCAAATAAAGCCGCCTTTTCCTCGTCTAAAGCCTTGCGTGCAGCATTGTACTCTTCTAATTTGCTACTTGCAGCCATAGGATTTCTCTTCAAGGCTACCCGGTAGGCATCTCCTAAGCGTTTAACATCTGATTCAATGTCTTTTACGACTGCCTTTTGAGCGATTATCTTTTCGGTAAGCCCGTTTACAGTCTGTGAAGCGTCAAAGATCTTCTTCTTGAATCCCGTTTCCATTTTTGCTCCGGCTTTAGCGGCATTAGTCACCAACTCATCCAATTTTTGATTGGATGTAGCAAGTTGGGTATTTAGAGTCTTGAAAGCAGCAGGAGATTGCGTACCGTCCATATTTTTCAACTCCTGCTTTAATTTTGTTATTTCATTACGGAGCTTTACAACTTCTTCCCAGTCACTCGCAACTTTGAAATATAATTTCGCCATATTTATTTCTTTCTTCTACGATTTGCCAATTCTTTACCACTAATATTCTTAACCTTCTGACCACCGTATACAGTATGTAATTTGTCCCGTTGCATCATCAGTAGATTCCTATAAGGTATAACTTCAAATACCTCGGTATAGCTTAAATGGAGCGTGTCAATCAAATGGGCTATCTGCCCGAAGAACGTTGTGTTTCCTACTGTTTCGGTTTTGCTGCCAGCATCGACACGTTCCTCATCGAGCTGACACACTGAAAAGCCGAAATATCCATCATGGAAAAGCATATCTCTAAGGCTTCTTTGATTTCCTCGAAAGTTCCGTTCTCCAAAACCTTAACTAAGTCTTCATTTCCACAGATGAAACAAGAAACGCCTTTCAGCATATCTTCCGTTGCTTCGGGAAGTTCCTTGATTGCTTCCACAATGT
>CAKUYM010000111.1 GCA_934716785.1 uncultured Bacteroides sp.
TTATGGAACGTCCTGTCATTACTTTTGCACCGGAAGAGATTATATACGACGAGATGGATGAGAATCCTACAATTCCGCGTACTACATTTAAAGTTGTTTCGGAAGCCGGATTAAAGAAGGTAGAGTTATATTTGGTGTCTGCCAGTGGACAAGTATCGAAAGGGACTGCCGAGCTGAATGGTGATACAGAGTACAGCTTTGATGAAATGATTGATTATAAGGAAGGTGATAAAGGCTTTAAGGTTAAAGCGGAAGATACGTATGGCAATATAACCATTGAGACATTGCCTGTTACTTACAAGACGATCCCCGGACCGGTATTGACATTGGCTGATCAAGTTATTTTTGCGGATACGGATGTTAAGACCGAAGTATCTATGCAGATCGAATCTGTCAGAGGCGTCCATGAAGTGGTGATTTATCGTATCGAAAATGGCCGGGAGGTTGAGGCTTTGCGCGAGCAGAAGAGTGGTGAGCATTCATTGAATTATGCACCGAAGATTGACTGCACAGAGGCTACTTCTCAGCTTAAGGTTGTAGTTTCGGACGGAAGAAGCAGTAAAGAGGCGGTAGGATACGTGAAGGCTTATGTGAATATGGAAGTTGCTACTATAAATGTGGGTAGTCAGCAGTTGGCCAATAATGCGCATGAAAAATACCCGGATGCTTTCGGTATGGTGTCTTTGAATGACTTGAAAACATACACAGTGGATTATGCGATTGCTTCTGAGGCAAATGCAAAGAATGTAGATTTTAAATTCTACTGTTTTGGCGGTTCTGCCGTGCCTCGTTTGTATTCAATGGACAACACGGAGAAGGACAGTGAGTTTGCAGGGGCTACCGGCAAGCTGTCTGCTATCAAAGTAAAGAATCTGACTCGTTTTGCTATATTGGATAATTTTGATTTTGAGAATGCTACAGTTTCTTCCATTTCGGAAATACTTTCAAGTAGTATCTCCGTTTCCAAACTGACTCCTTTCGCTGCAGGCAATATAATTGCTTTCCGTACCGGAGGTTCATCGGCAGCAGGCGGAGGAAGAATCGGAGTCATGAAAGTGATTAATATTACTGCAGCTAAAGAATTGAATCCAAGTGTTGCCAATGCATGTGTATTGACACTGGAAATCAAGTTCCCGAAGAAGAAATGAAACAAAATGACTTTTTGTCCTTGATGTAAGTTGTAAATGTAAGTTGCGTTTTTATAAATGCAACTTACATTTACAGAAATAGAACTTTCATTTTTGTTATATGAGAAAACACACATACCAATATTCTTTCTTTTTATATTTATGTTGGATGATGTTGCCGATGGTAGGTTGTTCATCGTCTGATGTAACGGAACCTGAGAATCCGGATACACCTCTCACAGGAGATGAATATACATACTTGAATATTGAATATAGAAAGTGGCAGAATGGAACCTTTCAGGCATGGACCACGGCAGATTCACGAGAAACCCGTACAATCGACAATATGAATTGGTATACTCCATCTTCAGATTATGTTCGGACAGCGTGGGGTGGACGAGTAGGTTTGCAGCCTACTTCCGTTGTCGGTAAGGATGGCTTTTTCCGGGTGGCAAATTGTGCGGGACGTTCTTACTTGCTCGATCCTGATAATGGGGCTGTCATAATTCATGGAATCCAGCATGTGCGTCCGGGAACATCGTCTGCCCATCAGAACGGCATCAAGAGTAAATTCGGAAATGAAATACGGTGGAGTGAAGAGACCGGCAAGTTGTTGGCGGACAACCATATAAACTATATTTCGTATGGTTCTAACCGTATAGAGGCTTTCCCGGCGGCTATTCGTGCTAACTTGCTTGCGCCAAAGACGCAGAAAATAGCTTATGCAGAGAATCTTTATCTGCTTCGTTCCTTTATGTGGGATATGAGCAAGAATTTAGGGTATGTATTTGATGACGATAAATACAATCGTCTGGTTCTTCTTTTTGAGCCCACATTCGCATCATATATAGATGAGCTAATGCGGGAAAAGGCTGCTTTGTTTGCCGGTGACAAGCATTTTATCGGATATTATCTTGATAATGAACTACCGTTTGCAAGCTATAAGAATGCTGATTCGCAACGCGGAATTGATTTGAAACATTTTTTGGCTTTGCCCGAACGTTATAAAGCAGCTCGGGAGTATGCGGAGAAATTTATGCGGGATAAAGGCATTGCTTCTACCTCGGAGATAACTCAGAAAGTGCAGGAGGAATTTAGAAGTATGGTTGCCGATTATTATTATCGGCTGAGTACAGAAACCGTGAGACGTTATGATACGGAGCATCTGGTATTGGGAACACGCCTGCACGACTGGAGTAAATACAACCAAGGAGTCGTGGAAGCTTGTGCCCGTTATTGTGATCTGGTTTCCATCAATTACTATGGACGCTGGCAACCGGAAACGGACTTTTTGGCAAATCTGAATGTATGGTGTGGTGCAAAGCCTTTTCTGGTTTCGGAATTCTATACGAAAGGGGATGATGCCAGTTATAACGGAACTCGGTATGCCAATACCGAAGGCGGTGGCTGGCTGGTACATACACAGAAGAACCGGGGAGAATTTTATCAGAACTTCTGCCTTCGTTTGCTTGAAGCACGGAATTGTGTGGGCTGGGTGCATTTTGAATATAATGACGAATATGAATCCGATGGGAAAGCATCCAATAAAGGTATCGTTTCTATTGGATATGAACCTTATGAATCATTCTTGTCGCAAATGCGGCAGTTGAATCTTGCTGTTTATCCGTTAATAGATTATTATGACAGGAAGATTCAATAGATGGCATCTTTAAGGAGATAAAGAAGAATTTAGAGATCTGAAAAAAGTTATAGTTATGAAGAAATTATGTTTATTGGTAGCCCTTTTAGGGTTTAATATAGCTTTAGGAGCTTGTTCGGATGAGGATGATGCTTCTAATAATGTGGAAAACGGCCTGTTTCAGTTGCCGGAGAAGGCTTATGTATTGGCGGAGCAATCCAAACGTGCTATTGTTATCAGAGATGCGGAGACGCAGCGCAATGTTTGGAGTTGGGATCCTTATACGGCATGTGTACCTTCTTCACAGCAGGATTGGTTCGTTAATCCGAGTGAGGTAAAGCCTGTCTTTAATAGGCGTTATATTTTGATGACGGCTTCTGGTGGAGCGGTGGCCTTGATTCGTATATCGGATCATAAACTGATGTTCTATGCAAATTGCGGTCAGAATCCTCACTCTGCGGAAATATTGCCTGATGGGAATATTGTAACGGCTGAATCCAGATCCGGTGAGATCAATACTTTTGTAGTTGATACGGTCAAGGTGTTGGGCACAAAAGCTAATACCCTAAAAATAGGAAATGCCCATAATGTCGTGTGGGATAGGAAAAAATCGTACCTTTATGCTACGGGTACTACTTCAAGTGGAGTTACAGCATTGTTTCGTTTCAAGTATAATGGCGATCGTCTCAGTCCTAAACTAACCAATCAGGCGCGTGTCTATACATTCGACAAGGAGTCCGGCGGGCACGATTTGTTTCCAGTGTATGGTGAAGATAATAAATTGTGGCTGACAGCGGCTTCGGCGGTTTATAAGTTTGATGTTTCCACAGATGCTCCTACTTGCGAAAAAGTCTATGAGTTTTCTGATATAAAGAGTATTTGCAACGGACCGGATGGAATCCTGATGCTGAAACCTACGGAAGAATGGTGGGCGGAAGGTCTTGTTAACGAAAATGGTGAAGAACTCTTTAAAATGAATGGGGCCAAAATCTACAAAGGTCGCTGGATGATAGATAATACTTTCAGTTACCCTGAAGAGCACGACCTGATATTGGGTGAGGATTAATAAGAGCGAATTGCTAAAATATAGAATCATAAACTTAGGAATAATGAGGAAACTTTTTCTTTTAATGCTGATGCTTTCGTGCCTGCAGGCTTGGGCGCAGAATGGAAAGAAAGTATATGCAGACTTTCACGGTGTACGCTATACCCGCCAGCATGATGGTAAGTTGGGACGCTGGGAAATGTATGCCAATACGGAAAAATCAAGTACCGAAAGAAAATCGCTGTGTTACAATGCCGATTTGATAGATAGTGAAGGGCGGCATGAAATTGCGGCAACCGCTTATCCGCAAGTTGGAATGCAGTCAAATTTGGATCCCGATTATATTGAATATCAGATATTGTCGGCAAAAGCTGCCAAGATAGATGGTTTCTTTATCGAATGGGGATTCAAGCCTCATGAGAATGATGTCCTGTTGCGTGAAATGCAGAAAGTAGCGGCGAAGTATGGTTTTGAGATAGGAGTAAACTGGTGTGACGGTTGGCTGTATTACGATTGGATTACTAAAATCTATCCGCAAGTCAACACTCGTGAAGCAAAAAAAGAGTATATGGCAAAGTGTTACCAGTATCTTGTCGATAGTGTTTTTACCGGACCTACGGCACCTATTGTAAAGGGTATGCCTGTATTCTATCATTTCGGACCGGGAGCGAAGGTGGATGAATATCGAAAAGTATTATCGGAAGTAAAGCTTCCTCAAGGAATGAAACAGCCTGTCGCTTTGCGTCGGTGGGCTGATTGGGGAAAACTGGAAAACGACAAATACATTCCCGTAACTCGCAGTGATGATATGGATGCTTGGAAGAAAGTCGGTGAGATACCTACCGCATGGCTTCCGGCACGTGTACGGTCAAGAGATCAAGAACATGCCGAATGGGATAATTATGCGACTCAGGATGATGTCATAGAGTTTATGAAGCCTTTCCGTGATTCGATTTGGCATAGCAATAACCCTGCTTATACAATAAAATCCGGTTTTGCAATGCCGGGAATGGATAACCGTGGATGTGCAGGCTGGGGACGTGGACATTTCTACTATATACCGCGCAATAACGGAGAAACCTATAGCAGCATGTGGAAATTCTGCATGGCAGAGAAGGATAGCTTGGATATGATGTTTATTGCTTCTTGGAGTGATTATACCGAGGGGCATGAGATTGAACCCACAATTGAGAATGGCGACCGGGAGTTGCGTACTACTTTAAAATACGCTGCGGAGTTTAAGGGTGAACAGGCGGATGATCGTGGCTTGACATTGCCATTGATGCTTTTCCGTTTACGGAAAGAAGCCCGTTTCCTTGAGAAGACCAAAATGGATGTATCCGCCTGCCAACGTTCGCTTGACAAAGCCGCATTATTGATAAGTCAGGGACGCTATCCGGTGGCGATAGGGCTGTTGTCTCAAATAGAAAATGATATAAAGGCTGCGAAGTCGGCTTTAACCGTTGAAATGAAACGTCTGCGTGAGTCGGACATGAAGATTCAAGGGAAACGGAAGTCCGGTGGATACAGTGCCGAGGAAACACTCTCCATATCTTTACCCAAAGAGTTGGTCTCTAAATTGCAGATGAATAATTATGTAGGATATCTGTACTTTGAATACTTGGATAAAGGGAATGAATCTCTCTTTGTACGGTCATCAACTTTACGCGAACCCAAAGAACCGTTTAAAATTGTATCACGGATACGTACTGACAACACAGGTGAATGGAAAAGCGCAAAAGTGGAATTGTATAAAGACAATATTGTGAACGGCTTTAATATGCCGACCTTTTATCTGAAAGGTAATGTGGTAGTCCGTAATCTGTCATTGGGATATAATATCTATACAATCAAATAAACCGATTCATGAAAAGATTGAGACATTGGTTATTGGCTTTATCCGTACTTTCATGGTTCGGATGTTCTTCTTCGGTCAATGAAGATGACAGAGGTTGTTCCTTTATCTGCGACAGCATTCAATATAGGGTTGAATTTATGTCGGCGGGATGTGTGCGGATTCTATCTCATCCTGAAGGTGATACATTGATAACCAGAAGATTGGTTGTCGATGCGGAGAAACCGACATTTAAAGACTATAGGTACGAAGAAACGAAACAGGCATTCATCTTTCGCACCCATGAACTTTCCGTGACTTTCGACAAGGCAAATGCTGCTTTTACTTTTCACGAAGCATCAACAGGGAGATTGTTGTTAAAAGAAAAAGATCATAAAAAAGCGCGTAACTTCAAACGCTCGGAAGCAGGCGGCGAACAATGTCTCGAAGTAGCCCAACGCTTTATTCCTACAGAGGATGAGGCTATTTACGGACTTGGGCAGTATCAGAACGGCATTATGAACTATCGTGGAAAGTCGGTCCTCCTTTTACAGGCAAATATGGATATTGTCAACCCATTCCTTGTCTCGACCAACGGATACGGTATCTTATGGGATAATTACTCCTCGACAAAATTTGAAGATACGGACGAAGGCTACTCCTTTACGTCCGAAGTGGGCGATGCTTCCGATTATTATTTTGTATATGGCAAGAACTTGGATGCGGTCATCTCCGGTTATCGGGAATTGACGGGAGGAGTTCCGATGTTCGGAAAATGGGTGTATGGCTTTTGGCAATCCAAAGAACGATATAAATCGTTCGATGAACTGAAAGCAGTCGTAAAAGAATATCGCAGGCGGGGAATCCCGTTGGATAATATCGTGCAGGATTGGGAATACTGGGGAGACAAACCCCATTGGAACAGTCTCACTTTCAATCCGCTTCATTTTGATAATCCCCGGCAGGTTATTGACGAGCTGCATCAGCAGGATAATGTACATTTCATGCTTTCCGTATGGCCCGGATTCGGACCGGAAACGGATGTTTATCATTCGCTGGATTCCATCGGTGCGTTGTTTGATGAACCGACATGGGCAGGTTATAAAGTCTTTGACGCATATAATCCCGCCGCTCGGAATATCTTTTGGCAATACCTGAAGAAAGGGCTTTATGATATGGGCGTGGATGCTTGGTGGATGGATGCGACGGAACCCTCTTTCCGTGATGGGTTTACCCAGTTGAAACAGGAAGAAAAAACAAAATCGGCAGGCAATACCTACTTGGGCAGCTTTTATCGTTATCTGAATACCTATTCTTTGGAAATGCTGAAAGACTTCTACCGGCGTCTGCGGATTGAAAGTAGTCAAAAACGTGTATTTATCCTTACCCGTTCCGCCTTTGCCTCACAGCAGCATTATGGCACAGCGGTCTGGTCGGGGGATGTTTCTGCATCTTGGGAGAATATGCACAAACAGTTGGTTGCCGGATTAAACTTATCCATGTCAGGAATCCCATATTGGACTTCCGATACAGGTGGTTTCTTCGTCACAGAACGTGATGCGAAATACCCTGACGGTTTAAAAAGTAATGATTATAAAGAACTGTATTCACGCTGGTTCCAGTTCGGAGCATTTACTCCGATTTTCCGTGCTCACGGCACGAATGTGCCTCGTGAAGTCTGGCGATTTGGTGAGAAGGGAACTCCCTATTATGACAATCAAGTGAAGTATATCAACTTGCGTTATCGCCTATTGCCCTATATTTATTCGATGTCTCACCAAGTGACAGCTGGCAATTATACCATGCTGAGAGGATTGGCGATGGATTTTACAACAGATCACCGTACTTTCGACATCGACAATGCCTATATGTTCGGTACATCTTTATTGGTGCGTCCGGTATTCAATCCTCAGTCTGAAGAGAAAAATATAGCCGTCTACTTGCCACGGCATGAAGGCAAGTATTGGTATGACTTTTGGACCGGGCAAGCCTTTGGCGGTGGAGAGGAGCATGTACAGGCAAATGTGCTGGATGTATTGCCACTGTATGTGAAAGCCGGTTCCATCCTGCCCTTGGCAGAAGTGAAGCAATATGCAATGGAGTATCCCGACCGCGAACTGGAACTTCGCGTCTATGGCGGAACAGACGCCTCTTTCTTATGGTATGAGGATGAAGGCGATTCTTATCGATATGAAGAAGGCATATGTTCGCAAGTGCCGATGCAATGGAAAGATGCGGAACGGACATTGATTATCGGAAAGCGTGAGGGCAACTATCCCGGTATGCCGGAACAAATAAAAATGCATGTGAAATTATATCTGCCTGAAGGAGTAGCCTTTGAAAACAAGGAGTGCATCTATACAGGTGAGGCGATGGAAATAAAGTTTTAACTATAAGCGTATTTTAGATTATGAAGAAGTTTCTCTATATCTCTATTATGTTGTTCGTTGTAGGATGGGTACAAGCGCAACAGCGTGTGATATATACAATTAACGACGGATGGAAGTTTGCCAAAGGTTCTCCGTTTGAAGCACAGTTGAATAAATGCGATGACTCCTCATGGGAGATAGTCAACATTCCTCATACTTGGAATGATAAAGATGCGGATGACGAAACACCGGGATTCTACCGGGGACCGGCTTGGTATCGGAAACATTTGTTTGTAGACAAAAGTAAGGAAGGACGTCAGGCTATCATTTACTTCGAGGGTGCCAATCAGGAAGTGCAACTTTATCTGAACGGTCAGTTCATAGGAGAGCACAAAGGCGGATATACCCGTTTCTGCTTTGATATCACTTCTCATTTGCGCTACGGGCAGGAGAATCTGTTCGCTATTTGCGTGAACAACGTTTACAATCCCAATATCCCACCTTTATCAGCCGATTTCACTTTCTTTGGTGGCATTTATCGTGATGTCTATCTGCAATTCATGAATCCGGTACACATTGCGACAAATGATTATGCTTCATCGGGGGTCTATATCCGTACGCCCGAAGTGAATAACTCCTCAGCCTCTGTAGAAATAACCACCTTGCTGGCAAACGAACTGCCTCAAACTGCGGAAGTCATTGTAGAAAATATAGTTTGTGATGCCGATGGCAAAGCGATAAAGAAGACCAATACGGAAATTAAGCTGTCATCCGGTGAGACAAAGGCAAGCATATCCGAAAAGATAAAGATAAACTCTCCCCGTTTGTGGGACATAGATGACCCTTATCGTTATATGCTATATACACGCATTCTTGATAAAAGAAAAGGAACCTTGCTCGATGAAGTCGTAAATCCCTTAGGCCTTCGCTGGTTTAAGTTCGATTCGGAGAAAGGTTTTTTTCTGAATGGTAAATGGCGCAAACTGATTGGAACGGCACGTCACCAGGATTATTTCCGAAAAGGAAATGCGCTTCGAGATGAACTGCATGTGCAGGATGTGCTCTTATTGAAGGAAATGGGTGGAAACTTCCTGCGTGTTTCACATTATCCGCAAGACCCCGTTATTATGGAAATGTGTGATAAACTGGGTATTGTGACTTCTGTCGAAATACCTGTTGTAAATGCCGTCACGGAAACAGAAGAATTTCTGCATAACTCTGTTGAGATGGCAAAAGAAATGGTGCGTCAGGACTTCAACCGCCCATCTGTCATGATTTGGGGCTATATGAATGAGATTTTCCTGCGTCGCCCTTATACAGAAGGCAAACAACTCGAGGACTATTACCGTTTTACGGAGAAAGTAGCCCGTACCTTAGAAGCGACCATACGCGAGGAAGACTCTTCAAGATATACCATGATGGCGTATCATAACGCTCCTAATTTCTATGAAGACGCTCATCTGACGGAGATTCCGATGATTCAGGGATGGAATCTGTATCAGGGTTGGTATGAACCGGATATTAATGAGTTTCAACGTCTACTCGACCGTGCCCATAAGATGTATAAAGGAAAAGTGCTGTTGGTCACCGAATACGGACCGGGAGTAGACCCGCGTATTCATTCTTATCAACCGGAGCGTTTCGACTTTTCGCAAGAATACGGGTTGGTTTATCACAAGCATTATCTCAATGAAATGATGCAACGTCCTTTTATTGCCGGTTCCAGCCTGTGGAATCTGAATGATTTCTATTCCGAATCCCGTATCGATGCCGTTCCTCATGTGAATAACAAAGGTGTTCTTGGGCTGGATCGTGAAGTGAAGGATACCTATTTGTTCTATAAAGCAGCTTTGACTCATCATCCGATGCTTGTTATAGGCAATAGGGAGTGGAAAGTCCGCGGTGGAGTCATTAATACGGAACAGAAAGAATGTGTTCAGTCTGTTCCTGTGTTTTCTAATGCTGAGGAAGTGGAACTGTTAGTCAATGACAGGAGTTTGGGTAAGAAAGAAGTAGCAAATGGTTATGCACTGTTTGATGTACCGTTCGTTAATGGAGAGAATCGGTTGGAGGCTTCTGCAACAGTGGGTGGCCATAAACTGCATGACATGCTTCGAATCCAGTTCCAACTGACAGCTTCGCAGTTGAAGGATAAAACTATGCCATTCATGGAAATGAATGTGATGTTGGGCTCTCCAAGATATTTTGAAGATCGTGAAGCCAATGTCGCATGGATTCCCGAACAGGAATATAAACCCGGTAGTTGGGGATTTGTCGGTGGGGCTCCTTACCGTCGTCAGACAGCTTTCGGGACTATGCTCGGTTCGGACATTGACATCTACGGAACGGATATGAATCCTATCTATCAAACTCAGCGCGTTGGTATAGAGTCTTTTAAAGCCGATGTGCCCGATGGAGAATATTCTGTCTCTTTATATTGGGCGGAGTTGGATTCAGACAAAAAGAAAGAAGCCTTGGTCTATAACTTGGGAGCCGATTCGGAACAGGTGCTTGCAGAAAACCGAAGTTTCGGAGTTTCAATCAATGGAACAAGCGTTTTGGAAGATTTCAATGTGGCTCGTGATTATGGATATGCCCGTGCTGTAATTAAAAAGTTTATAGTAACGGTAAAAGATGGAAAAGGATTGAGTATCGACTTCCATAAAAAAGAAGGAGAGACTATATTAAATGCTATCCGCATCTATAAGAACTATTAATTATAACCATGACAAATATGGTACATAGCATTTGCTTATCTCTTTTTTTGTTCTTACAATCCTTGTTTGTATCCGCCGAGAATGGGAGTGTAAAAAACGGGTATGTGAAGGATGATGTCCCGTCTTCACTGGATGTGTATCTATGTATCGGACAATCTAATATGGCCGGTCGTGCGACATTGGTATCAGAAGTGCTGGATACCCTGCAGAATGTGTATCTGTTGAATGGTGACGGAGATTTTGAACCGGCGGTAAATCCTTTGAACCGTTATTCTACCATCCGGAAAGAGATGTCGATGCAACGCTTGGGACCAGTCTATAGCTTTGCCAAGGAAATATCTCGTCAGGTGAAACGACCTGTCGGGTTAGTGGTGAATGCACGTGGCGGTTCTTCCATTAATTCTTGGCTGAAAGGCAGTAAAGATGGGTATTACGAAGAGGCTGTTTCCCGGATTCGGATTGCTATGAAAAAGGGCGGCGTTTTGAAAGCGGTTCTTTGGCATCAGGGGGAGGCTGACTGTTCTAATCCTGACGCATATAAGCGGAAGCTCGTCTCTTTGGTGAAAGGCTTACGTGAGGATTTGGGCATGCCGGACTTGCCTATTATTGTGGGGCAGATATCTCGATGGAACTGGACGAAGAGAGAAGCCGGAACTGCTCCCTTCAATAGAATGATCAGAAGAGTTTCTTCATTCATTCCTCATTCCGCTTGGGTCTCTTCGAAAGGCTTGGGATGGTATAAGGATGAGACGGATCCTCATTTTAACACTGAGGCTCAATTGTTGTTAGGAAAACGTTATGCGGAAAAGGTGCTGAAGTTTTATAAGTATTAATCATTCCTTTGGATAAGAAATAGAAGTCGGCTAATTATTAATCAATTAACCTGTTAATAACTTTGTTAACATCCTTGTTGACAACTGGGATGATAGTTGTGAATAGTTTGTGAATAAACGTGAGCAGCAGTAGGGGCTCAGTTGTAATTCTTGGGGGATAACATTTGTTAATTCCCCCTTTATGCATATATCTTAGCTAACCTATACAGAA
>CAKUYM010000112.1 GCA_934716785.1 uncultured Bacteroides sp.
GTCATATTCACACCACACGTGGTCGTTGGCTACGAATATACGATAGGAGTACTTTGACCATGCGGTCTTGATTTCGATGGATTGGGCATAGATTTCAATGGTTGCCTCTGAACCGTATGCTTGGTCGCGAATCACAACGGTTGTCCGTCCGCTAATTTCTTCCTTCACGGAAGTCTGCCATTTCTCGGAATGCATGATTTCTTCAATGATTTCTGGCAATTTCTCTTTAATCTCAAACTGTATTCTCATGGTGTTTGCCTGCGGACAGGACTTTTTTGGTTTTCATTCTCAAACAATTAAGTTTCTCTAAAGTTACGCAGATTGAACCGGAAAAACAAGTCTTTATCTGATTATTTATTGTTTTTGCCAAACTTTCTTGTAAATCACAAAGAAAGGCTATCTTTGTTTCTCAAAAGAATCCGGGTGAAGCTGTGATGAAGTAGTAGTCTTCCATGCTGGTCGTTCGCCGGAAAACTGAAGTAAAAGTAACGAAAACAATGAAGAACTTGCAAATTGACGAATCTACCGGGTTGGTGTTGGAGGGCGGAGGAATGCGTGGCGTATTCACCTGCGGAGTGCTCGATTATCTGATGGACAACGACATACGTTTTCCTTATGTGATAGGGGTATCTGCCGGAGCGTGCAATGGACTTTCTTATGCTTCCCGCCAACGGGGCCGTGCTAAATACAGTAATATCGACCTGCTGGAGCAGTACAATTATATCGGTTTGAAGTATCTGCTCAAGAAACGGAATATCCTCGACTTCGATTTGTTATTCAATGAATTCCCGGAGCATATTCTTCCTTATGATTATGAGGCATATTTTGCTTCGCCAGAGCGTTTTGTCATGGTGACTACCAACTGCCTGACGGGAGAAGCCAACTATTTTGAAGAAAAGAAAGACAAGAACCGGGTGATTGACATCGTCCGCGCTTCCAGCAGTCTACCCATTGTCTGTCCCATAGCTTATGTAGACGGTATCCCGATGCTCGACGGGGGAATCGTCGATTCTATTCCTTTGCAGCATGCCATTGCCGACGGTTACACCCGCAATCTTGTCGTACTCACCCGCAATCGCGGATATCGGAAGGACAGTAAAGATATTCATGTGCCGCCGTTCATCTACCGGAAGTATCCGAAACTGCGTGAAGCATTGAGCCGTCGTTGTGCCGTGTATAATGAGCAGTTGGAGATGGTGGAACGCATGGAGGACGAAGGAAAGATTACAGTTATCCGTCCACTGAAGCCTGTTGCCGTAGACCGCATCGAGAAAGATGTGCGGAAACTGACGGAGTTTTATCAGGAAGGATACGAGTGTGCAAGGGCTTTATTTGAGAAATACTTCTTTTAGACCATAGCTGATGATTGCCATAGTCTTGATATGGTACTTTTATCCGATGTTTTTTCATAGTTTTTCTGTTACATATCCTTTTTTCTTTCCGATTAATTCGATTTTAAGTTTTTATTAATTCGATTTTGTGGAGTTTATTAATGCCTTCCTCTTTATTTTGCCGAAAAATAATTTTCAGCTATGAGGAACTCAATTGTATATTTTTACTTATTAGTTTGTTGTATTACTGCAAAGGCGGAAGAACTGAAACTTTGGTATAGTCATCCGGCCAAAGAATGGGTAGAGGCTTTACCTTTGGGAAATTCCCGTTTGGGCGCTATGGTATATGGCAGTCCGTACGAAGAGGAAATACAGTTAAATGAAGAAACTGTTTGGGGAGGCAGTCCATATCGGAATGATAATCCGGAAGCTTACGGTGTTTTGTCCGAAGTGCGAAAACTTATTTTTGCAGGAAGAGAGATTGACGCGGAAAAGTTATGGAAAGAACATGCTTTTACCAAACAGAATGGGATGCCTTATCAAACTGTCGGTAGTTTGAAACTGCACTTTCCCGGTCATGAAAAGTATACCGATTATTACCGTGATTTGAATATTGAGAATGCGGTGGCTACTGTCTCTTATAAAGTGAGAAATGTGACCTATACACGTACCTTATTTACTTCCTTGGCAGATAACGCCTTAATTATACATCTGGAAGCAGACCAACCCCGTTCTATCGCATTCGAAGCGTCTTATATCACACCGTTTGAAGAAAGTACTGTAACTGCTAAAAAGAATCGGCTGACTTTATCCGCCCAAGCTTCTGCACACGAAGAAGTTCCGGCTGCCATTCGTCTGGAGAGCCAGGCGCGCATAAAAACTTCCGGTGGTAGGGTTAAGAGTGATAACGGAAAATTGATAGTGACAGAAGCGGATGCGGTGACTATTTATATTTCGGCAGCCACCAATTTTGTGAATTACCGAGATGTCTCTGCCAATGAGAGTAAAAGGGTGGACGCGACATTGAATCAAGTTGAGAAAAAGTTATATAGGCAACTTTTGGACAGCCACATCGGGAAGTATCAACAACAGTTTGGGAGGGTTAAACTGGACTTGGGACATTCACCTGCTTCACAAAAAGAAACTCCGGTTCGTCTGAAAGAGTTCCGTGAGGGGAACGATCCTGCTTTAGTCACGCTTATGTTTCAGTTCGGACGTTACTTGCTTATCTCGTCTTCGCAACCCGGAGGACAGCCTGCCAATTTGCAGGGAATATGGAATCAACACCTTTTGGCACCTTGGGATGGGAAATATACAATAAATATCAATACTGAAATGAATTATTGGCCGGCTGAAGTAACCAACTTGCCGGAAACACATGAACCGTTGTTCCGGTTAGTGAATGAATTGGCCGAAACTGGTAAGAAAACAGCGCAGACTATGTACCATTGCAATGGTTGGGTGGCTCATCATAATACCGATATATGGAGAGCGACAGGACCGGTGGACGGTCCTTTCTACGGAACGTGGCCGAATGGAGGAGCTTGGTTGAGCCAGCATTTGTGGCAACATTATCTTTATACCGGAGATAAGGACTTCCTGATTAAGAATTATCCGGTATTGAAAGGAGCTGCTGACTTCTATCTGGATTTCTTGGTGGAACACCCGCAGTATCATTGGCTGGTCACTACTCCGTCCATGTCTCCCGAACAAGGTTCGCCAAGAAAGGAAACAAGTCTGACAGCCGGTTGTACAATGGATAATCAAATAGTATTTGACGTGTTGAGCAACGCTTTGCAAGCTGCAAAGATTGTAGGAGAAGATATAGCTTATCGGGATAAGGTAAAAAAAGCGTTGGACCGTTTGCCGCCGATGCAGATTGGCAAGTATAACCAATTGCAGGAGTGGTTGGAGGATGTGGATGACCCCAAAAGCGATCACCGGCATGTGTCTCATTTGTATGGCTTGTATCCAAGTAATCAGATATCTCCATATGCGTATCCGAGGTTGTTTCAGGCTGCCAAACGCTCGCTGCTCTATCGGGGGGATATGGCGACGGGATGGTCTATCGGTTGGAAGATTAATTTATGGGCGCGTCTTTTAGATGGAGATCATGCCTATAAAATTATAGGGAATATGCTTAATCTGGTGGAAGAGGGGAATCCGGCCGGTCGGACCTATCCTAACTTGTTTGATGCTCATCCCCCTTTTCAGATAGACGGTAACTTCGGTTTTACGGCAGGAGTTGCAGAAATGCTGCTTCAAAGTCATGATAATGCTTTGCATCTGTTGCCGGCTTTGCCGACAGTCTGGCAGAAAGGGCATGTTTCAGGTTTAGTGGCTCGTGGAGCTTTTGAGGTCGATATGAGTTGGGAAGGAGGAGAACTGTTGACTGCCACTATTTTATCTCGCATCGGAGGTAATTTGCGTGTTCGCTCTTACGTACCTCTTGAGGGGGAAGGATTGAAAGAAGCGAAAGGAGGTAATTCCAATCCTTTCATGAGTGGTGCTGATATAAAAGATCCTTTACAGGCATCGGAATTGTGTCCTCAATATCCTATGCTGTATAAGGTTTATGAATATGATATAGTGACAAAAGCAAGAGGTGAATATATCATCCGGAGAAAAAGATAATATAATGTGAAAAACAAAGGTATATGGTAAAAAGATTTGATTGGTTAGCTTTTTGTCTGTTGTTTTCAATAGGTATGATGGCAAAAAGCGGAGGTAAACAATATGACTCTTACAAAGGGTTAGTAATGGCCGGATACCAGGGGTGGTTCAATGCTCCTGGTGATGGTTCCGGCCGTGGATGGTATCATTATAATGGCAGTGACGGTTTTCGGCCCGGTTCCTGTTCGATAGATTTCTGGCCGGAAGTATCGGAATATAAGAAACTTTATAAGACAGAGTTCACTTTTGCGGATGGCAAACCGGCAGCTGTATTTTCTTCTTCTGACAAGTCTACGGTTGATCTTCATTTTAAATGGATGAAACAGTATGGATTGGATGGAGTGTTTATGCAACGTTTTGTAGCGGAGATTCGAAACGAGAGTGGTTTGAAACATTTTAATAAAGTGTTGGATTCAGCCATGAAATCTGCGAATAAATACGAACGCGCAATCTGTGTGATGTATGACTTGAGCGGAATGCGGTCGGGAGAAGAAAAACTATTATTAAAAGATATTGATGAAATAGCAAAGCGTTATTCATTGAAGGACCATGCAGAAAATCCCTCATATTTATATCATAACGGCAAACCGTTGGTTGCGGTATGGGGGGTAGGGTTTAATGATAACCGCTGTTATGGGTTGAGTGAAGCTGAGGCTATAGTTAATGGCTTGAAATCTCAGGGATTCAGTGTTATGCTCGGAGTGCCTACACAATGGCGTGAATTGGAAGGGGATACGGAATCTGATTCGCGTTTGCATGAACTCATCAGAAAATGCGATATTCTGATGCCTTGGTTTGTGGGACGCTATAATGAAATGACCTATCCTAAGTATCAGAAATTGGTTGAAGAGGATATTCAGTGGGCAAAGAAGAATCAGGTAGATTATGCACCATTGGTTTTTCCGGGGTTCTCATGGGGAAATATGAAAGGAAAAGAACATAATTCGTTTATTCCTCGAAATAAAGGTTCTTTTCTTTGGAAACAGTTGATGGGAGCCATTCGTGCAGGGGCTGAAATGATTTATGTAGCCATGTTTGATGAAATAGACGAAGGAACGGCCATCTTTAAATGTGCCAAAAAAGTTCCGGTAGGTGAAAGTACATTTGTGCCTATCGAGGAGGGTGTGGAAAGCGACCATTATCTGAAATTGGTGGGTGAAGCCGGTAAGATTTTGCGTAAGGAAAAGGCGGTAGCGTTTGATGCCAGTCTGAATCCTGTAGCTCCGAATCCTTTTATCCGGCATATGTATACGGCTGATCCTTCCGCACATGTATGGAATGACGGGCGGCTGTATGTATATGCTTCACATGATATTGCTCCACCGCGTGGCTGTGACTTAATGGACCGCTATCATGTCTTTTCTACCGACGATATGGTGCATTGGACAGATCACGGAGAGATTCTTAGTTCTGAGCAAGTGCCTTGGGGACGTAAAGAAGGAGGTTTTATGTGGGCACCGGATTGCGCTTATAAGAATGGAACTTACTATTTTTACTTCCCGCATCCGAGTGATACGAATTGGGACAACAGTTGGAAGATAGGAGTAGCTACAAGTCGTAAGCCGGCTGAAGGATTTGAAGTCAAAGGGTATATTGAGGGAATGGATCCGATGATTGACCCTTGTGTTTTTGTGGATGATGACGGACAGGCTTATATCTACCATGGCGGTGGTGGCATCTGCAAAGGTGGCAAACTAAAAGACAATATGATGGAGCTGGATGGACCGATGCAATTGATGGAAGGGCTGGAAGACTTCCACGAAGCGGCTTGGGTTCACAAATATAATGGTAAATATTATCTATCTTATTCCGACAATCATGATGAAAACTGGAATGATGGTGTGAAAGGAGACAACAGGATGCGATATGCTGTCAGTGATTCACCGTTGGGACCTTGGGAGTCGAAAGGCATTTATATGGAACCGACGGATAGTTATACTAATCACGGCTCAATTGTGGAGTTTAAAGGGCAATGGTATTCTTTTTATCATAACAGTGCGTTGTCCCGTCACGACTGGCTTCGTTCCATTTGCGTGGATAAGTTATATTACAATCCGGATGGAACGATACAGGTTGTAAAACAGACTAAATAAGAGAATAAATTCTATAGGAAAGCAATAATTATATAAACCATAAAACATGAAGAACAAATTAAAGTGGATGATGGCTGTGGGCATGTTGTCATGCTCGGTAGCAATGGCCCAACAACAAAGTGATATCCTGTCTGTGGCTGCTTCAACAAATGCGGAGAATGCAGCTTTGGCTTTTGATAAAAATGCGAAGACGATGTGGACGCTCCCTTCTCAGGCATTGAAGTCCGGGCAGTGGTTGATGTTTACTATCCAGCAGCCGGGAGATGTTTATGAACTGGATCTTCAGATGCAGGGAATAAGTAAAAAGGAATTAAAAGACGCATTGGATATTTTTGTCACTTACGACCCTATGAATCTCGGAAATCCGATAGACTACCAGATACTGGGGAATGAAAAATTGATGAAAGTCAAGTTTGCCGCTCCTAAATACGGTGCTCACGTAAGACTGGACTTTAAGCCGGGCAAATTGGATAAACCTTTTTCTTTAAAGGAGATTTCAGTGCTTTTGGCAGAGAGAGTATTGAAGGACAATAAAGGAGAAGTGACCGATCGGCGTTATATGGATGCGTCACTTCCAGTAGAAGAACGCGTGGAAAGTTTATTGGCGGTGATGACTCCGGAAGACAAGATGGAATTGATACGTGAAGGTTGGGGAATTCCCGGAATACCTCATTTGTATGTGCCACCCATTACGAAGGTGGAAGCTGTGCATGGTTTCTCTTATGGAAGCGGCGCGACTATTTTCCCGCAGGCTTTGGCGATGGGAGCGACCTGGAACCGGAAACTGACGGAAGAAGTGGCGATGGTAATCGGTGACGAGACTGTAGCGGCAAATACCAAACAGGCATGGTCGCCCGTATTGGATGTTGCACAGGATGCACGCTGGGGACGTTGTGAAGAAACTTTCGGGGAAGACCCGGTACTGGTTTCACAAATAGGCGGTGCATGGATTAAAGGTTATCAGTCCAGAGGCCTGTTCACCACTCCCAAGCATTTTGGCGGACACGGTGCTCCGTTGGGTGGTCGTGATTCGCACGATATCGGTTTGTCGGAACGTGAAATGCGTGAAGTACATTTGGTTCCGTTCCGTCACGTCATTCGTAACTACGATTGTCAGTCACTGATGATGGCTTATTCCGATTATATGGGTATTCCTGTTGCTAAGAGCACGGAATTGCTTCAGCAGATTTTGCGTCAGGAATGGGGATTCAACGGCTTTATTGTCAGTGACTGTGGAGCTATCGGCAACCTGACTGCCCGTAAGCATTATACGGCAAAAGATAAGATAGAAGCTGCCAATCAGGCGTTGGCTGCCGGCATTGCTACCAACTGTGGTGATACTTACAACGATAAAGAGGTGATTCAAGCCGCTAAAGCCGGACGTATCAACATGGAAAATCTGGACAATGTATGCCGTACTATGCTGGCTACCATGTTCCGCAATGAACTTTTTGAGAAAAATCCGTGTAAACCGCTGGATTGGAATAAGATTTATCCGGGCTGGAATTCGGACAGCCATAAAGAAATGGCACGTCAGGCTGCCCGCGAATCAATTGTAATGTTGGAAAATAAGGATAATCTTCTGCCTTTGTCCAAGACTGTGCACACTATTGCTGTATTAGGTCCGGGAGCAGACAACCTTCAGCCGGGCGATTATACCCCGAAATTGCAACCCGGACAATTGAAATCCGTACTGACGGGCATAAAGAATGCCGTAGGCAAACAGACGAAAGTTCTCTACGAACAAGGTTGTGACTTTACAAATCCGGATGTAACGAATATTCCCAAGGCAGTCAAAGTCGCCTCCCAATCGGATGTTGTGGTAATGGTATTGGGTGACTGTTCCACCAGTGAATCCACCAATGATGTCCGCAAGACATGTGGAGAGAATAACGACTGGGCTACCTTGATTCTGCCGGGCAAGCAACAGGAATTATTGGAAGCTGTTTGCGCAACCGGAAAGCCTGTGATTCTGATTCTTCAGGCAGGACGTCCTTACGATAGTCTGAAAGCATCCGAAATGTGTAAGGCCATTCTTGTCAACTGGCTTCCGGGACAGGAAGGCGGTCCGGCAATGGCGGACGTGCTGTTCGGGGATTATAATCCCGGCGGTCGTTTGCCGATGACTTTCCCGCGCCACGTAGGACAACTCCCCCTATACTATAACTTCAAGACTTCGGGGCGCCGTTATGAATATGTGGATATGGAGTATTATCCTCTCTACCGTTTCGGATACGGACTGAGCTACACTTCATTTGAATATTCGGATCTGAAGATACAGGAGAAGCCGAATGGTAATGTAACGGTTCAGGCAACTGTGAAAAATACAGGAAGCCGTGCCGGTGATGAAGTGGCACAATTGTATGTGACGGATATGTATGCCAGTGTAAAGACCCGTGTCATGGAATTGAAAGGATTCGAACGCATCCACTTGCAACCGGGAGAGTCAAAAGAGGTCTCTTTTGAATTGACGCCATACGATATTTCGTTACTCAATGACCGCATGGACAGAGTGGTGGAAAAAGGAGAGTTCAAGATATGTGTCGGTGGCATGAGCCCTGACTATAAAGCTAACAATGAGATTAAACATAGTGTAGGCTTTAGTGATAAGACAAAAGGCGTATCCGGTATGCTTGATTATACTCATGAGTTTGGTGCCGACTTCGACCTCTCTATTTCGAAAGTGGAAGAGAACCTGACAAAGAACCAAAAGACCGTATGGGTAAGTGTGAAAAATAAGGGCACACTGATGGATGTTGGAAAAGTCGAAATGTTTGTTGATGGTAAAAAAGCGGGCGATGCTATTCATTATGAACTGGGAGCCGGAGAAGAAAAACTGATCCCGTTCAAGTTGAGTAAGGATAATAAGCAGCCTGTCGCTTTTACGACCAAGTATAAAATGGTGGCTCTGTAGAGCCATCATTTACTGGTACAAATAAAAAAAGCACAATGAGAAGGATTCTTATATAAGTAGTAATAAGGTAATAAAATGAATAGGTATAAAAAGATTCTGTTGGCGGGTGTTTTAGGTGTGATGTCTTGTCCTTTTATGCATGCGCAAGAGTTGTATAAGAATGAAAATGCGCCTGTACATGAGCGGGTGACGGATTTACTCTCTCGCATGACCGTGGAAGAAAAGATAAGTCTGCTGCGTGCCACTTCTCCTGCCATACCCCGTTTGGGTATTGATAAGTATTATCATGGCAATGAGGCATTGCATGGAGTGGTACGTCCGGGACGTTTTACCGTATTCCCGCAAGCCATCGGACTGGCCGCCACTTGGAATCCTGTGTTACAGAAGCGGGTGGCTACCGTGATATCGGATGAGGCGCGTGCCCGTTGGAATGAGTTAGACCAAGGCAGGGAGCAGAAAGAGCAATTTAGCGATGTACTGACTTTTTGGTCGCCCACTGTAAATATGGCACGTGACCCTCGCTGGGGGCGTACCCCGGAAACGTACGGTGAAGACCCTTTCCTTAGCGGAGTGATGGGAACAGCTTTTGTGCAAGGGCTGCAAGGAGACGATCCGCGTTATTTGAAGATTGTTTCCACTCCCAAGCATTTCGCCGCCAATAATGAGGAACACAACCGCTTTGTCTGCAATCCGCAAATTTCGGAAAAACAATTGCGTGAGTACTACTTTCCGGCTTTCGAAATGTGTGTGAAGCAAGGGAAAGCTGCTTCTATCATGACTGCTTATAACGCATTGAACGGTGTGCCTTGTACGCTGAATGCTTGGTTGTTGCAAAAAGTGTTACGTCAGGACTGGGGATTCCGGGGGTATGTCGTATCCGATTGCGGTGCCCCTTCCTTGTTGGTAAATGCTCATAAATATGTAAAGACGAAAGAAATGGCTGCTACTTTATCCATTAAAGCAGGGCTGGATTTGGAATGTGGAGACGATGTATATGACGAATATTTGCTGAATGCCTACAAGCAATATATGGTATCTGATGCGGATATTGATTCGGCTGCCTATAACGTTTTGACAGCCCGTATGAAACTGGGACTTTTCGATGGAACGGAACGAAATCCGTATACTAAGATTTCCCCATCGGTGATTGGCTCGAAAGAGCATCAACAGATTGCTTTGGATGCTGCCAGAGAGTGCATTGTCCTACTGAAGAATAAGAAGAATATACTTCCTTTGAATGTCAATAGACTGAAATCAATAGCAGTAGTAGGCATCAACGCCGGCAAGTGTGAGTTCGGTGATTATAGCGGTGCGCCGGTGGTAGAGCCGGTTTCTATCTTGCAGGGAATCAAAAACAGGGTAGGGGATAAGGTGAAGGTCGTGTATGCACCTTGGAAATCTGCTGCCGATGGTTTGGAACTTATTCAGGGAGAGAATTTTCCCGAAGGGTTGAAAGCGGAATATTTTGAAGATACCCATTTGAAGGGGACTCCTAAGGTACGCAAGGAAAACTGGATAAACTTTGAACCTGCCAACCAGGCTCCCGACCCGTTCTTGCCCAAATCCCCTTTGTCTGTCCGTTGGACGGGAAAATTGAAACCTGCTATTACCGGTCGTTATACATTCAGCTTTACTTCGGACGATGGCTGTCGTTTGAGCATCGACAATCAGTTATTGATTGATGCTTGGTCGGCGCATGCAGTATCTACCGACTCTGCTTCGATTTATCTTGAAGCAGGAAAAGAGTATCAGCTAAAAGCGGAATATTACGATAACCGAGATTATGCTATCGCAAAGCTGCAATGGAAAGTGCCGCAAGTAGGAAAAGCTACCCGTCTCGATTTGTATGGAGAAGCCGGAAAGGCTGTCCGCGAGTGCGAAACGGTGGTTGCCGTAATGGGAATCAATAAGTCAATCGAACGTGAAGGGCAGGACAGATATGATATTCAGCTTCCGGCAGACCAAAGAGAGTTCTTGCAGGAAATCTATAAAGTGAATCCGAACATTATCGTTGTTCTCGTTGCCGGAAGCTCATTGGCTGTCAACTGGATGGACGAACATATTCCTGCCATCGTGAATGCTTGGTATCCGGGCGAGCAAGGCGGGACAGCTGTTGCCGACGTGTTATTCGGTGATTATAATCCTGCCGGACGTTTGCCGCTGACTTATTACAAATCTTTGGATGAACTGCCGCCGTTCGATGACTACGATATAACAAAGGGACGTACTTATAAATATTTCAAAGGGGATGTTCTTTATCCTTTTGGTTACGGATTGAGCTATTCCGCCTTTAAATACAGCGATTTGAGAGTAAAATACAGCGCAAATAAAGTCACAGTTTCCTTCCGTTTGAAGAATACCGGAAAGAGAAAAGGAGATGAAGTCGCGCAAGTGTACGTGCGAATCCCCGAAACCGGCAGCATCGTTCCGATAAAAGAACTGAAAGGTTTCCAACGCGTGCCTTTGAAGCCGGGTGAGAGCCGTTTGGTAGAAATCGAACTCGATAAAGAACAACTCCGCTACTGGGATACAGTAAAAGAACAGTTTATAGTACCTACGGGTGCATTTGATATTATGGTCGGTGCTTCTTCCAAAGATATTCGTTTGCAAACGATAATCAATTTATAGACTATACTTATACCCTGTTTACTGGGGTATAAGTTTCTGTTTACAATTATTGCTGTCCGCTAAAACTTTTTGAGCCTAAAAATTAGGGCTGGATTCCTCGCTTGGAATTCAGCCCTTTT
>CAKUYM010000113.1 GCA_934716785.1 uncultured Bacteroides sp.
CAACATGACCGTGCCTGCAAAACGATGCTAATACGCAATCTTCAAGTTATCCAAGGCGGCCTTCGATACCGCAAATTCATCTCCCGCCTTGATGCGTTCAAGAACCAAATTTCCCACCCGCCGGGCATCCTGCTCTGCACGGAAAGGTTTCTTTCCGGCAATGACGGGAATGAAAGGCTGTACAATGATCGTACGTTCGCCCTCATGGATTCTATAACCGTATCCGTTCTCTCCGAGTTTCATCACTTCCAAGTGATAGCGAGCTGTCGAGTTCATAGTCCGGTAACAGGCAAGTCCGACAGTAAGCAACAAAAGAAGGCATCCTATACTTACTATTATTTTACTTCTCTTCATATTCATAAGGTTTCAGCTCCCAAGTATCATCGTAATAGGAAGAAGAAGTGCTGCCGCCGGTTGTTATGAATCCCCGTGTTCCTGTTGAGAAACAAACAGCTTTCGCACGGGCACTGCCCTCAAAATTGGTCAGGTCCTCACCTTCCCACAAGTCCGTGGCAGGGTCGTATATCCAATAATTGGTACGCAAGCTCCCGCCTGCAGTCTGTCCCACAGCCAAATAGCCTTTACCGTCTATCACAAAAGCACAACCGTAACAGCGTGCGATAGAAGTGTAATCGTCATCATAGTCATCATCACTGGAATCTTTTATGTCACGCAACTTCTTCCAAGGGTTGGATGTATTCGACGGATCAAAGCACCAGAAATCCGTAACATCCGCATTATTATTCTCACCGCCGCAGATATAGGCAACGTCATCAATGACAAAAACCTGTCCGCCCTGCCGCTTCTGCCCGCCGAAACCATTGATAATAGTCCATTCTCCCTTGTCGCCAGCCGAAGGGTCAAACCGATAGAAATCCTTCTGATAATTTTCATCGTAGCCCGTACCCAAATAGCCGTATTGCCCGATGCCGAAAGATAGTGCATACCGACGCCCACCTCCGGGATAGTCCGCCATCTGTTTCCAGGTATTCGTTGCCGGATCATATTGCCAGCAATCATTCAGCACCGAACTGGTCTTCGCGTCATATCCGGTGGCGATATACCCTTTCGTCCCTACGGCAAAGCCTGTCGCAGCGTTTCGAGCTACGGCTTCTTCATTCATGTCCTTACATTGAGTCCACCAGTCATTATCAATGTCATACTCCCAACAGTCTTTCAGACGCTCTTTGTTGCTTCCCCGGTATCCGCCGCAAATGTATCCTTTGTTGCCAATAGTAAACCCGGCAGCATCATTACGCGCCACACCATCAAAATCCGAACGACGGTACCACACGCCTGCCGTATATTCCGTATCCTCCGTACATGCCGCCAATGAGAGCAGCACAACCACCATGCAAAGTAATTTATTCATTTTATTATCCATTAAATATGTCATTTATCACCTGCAAAAGTAGGTGGCAACAGGCATGGACAAAAAAACTATCGACAAACTAATGCATTCTGTCTACCAGCAAAATAGAGGTCGACAAATAGTAAGGCTTAGTCGATAGTTTTTTGGAGGGCTGCTTAAAAGCTCTTCTTTTGCCGTCACAAAACCAAAATCATCAGTATTGCATGAAATCAATCTTAGTGCTTTTTTCGTTCCTTATATTCCTTTCTTTTTCTGCTTGCCTGGACGAATCATCCGCAATAGGTGGGAAATGGGTGGAAAGTTCATTCCGGAATGTACAGACAGACAGTTGCACCGTATCGCTCAGTACCATTCTTAGCGACTCACTGGCGACTTCGGGAGATACGGTCTGCCAGATAGGACACCGCAAAGATGAATTATGGGGAACTATCACAGCCTCATTCTACGCAGAATACGAATTGCCCTCTTTCTCCTTTAATGACGAGACGGTATATGCATTCGATTCCATCACCCTCCGGCTTTACTCCTCCGGAAATTATTTGGGAGATACACTAAGCATCCATATGCACCGCCTGACAGAGAATATCCAATTGGACGATTACGGCTATCTATACAGCAGTACCAAGACATCGTATGAGACGACTCCCCTTGCCTCATTCAACCTCAGACCGACTCCCGGACAAAAGACCAAAGAACTGGAAGTGCGCCTGCCGGATGACTGGGGAAAAGAGTGGTTTGACCTCATGCTGCAAGATGCACGCCAGATGGAGTCACAGGATCTCTTCCATGATTACTTCAAAGGAATAGCCTTTATTCCGGACATCGCCAATGGCACTTGCATCAACGGATTCCAAGTGAATGACTCCAGTATGTGCATCACGCTTTATTACCACGAACAGGCAGAAATCTCGACGGAAAAGACACTCGTATTCAATGCCAGCAGTTCTCTTATATATAATAAGGTATCATACGACCGGAGCGGGACTCCGATTGAGGGATTGAAAAACGGAATAGACAATGCCTTGCCTACCTCCCGGACAGAACACCAATGCTATCTGCAAGGCATGACAGGAATGTATATCGCCATCGACTTCCCACATTTGAACGACCTCTGCGCAGAAGGCGAACTGGTGACCATCGAAAGCGCTACGCTACAACTCTATCCGGTGAAAGGGACTTACGATGGGATGTATCCGCTCCCGGAGAGTCTGACTCTTTATACGACTAATGATGATAACGTGAGACAGGATGTCATCACCGACCTTACCGGAAGTTCTGTGCAAACGGGCAACTTGGTTGTGGACGATATGGCCTACGAAGAGACGTACTATACATTCGACATCACCTCTTTCCTGCAGAACAACTTGGGAACAACCGGATACAACCGGCAGAAGTTGCAGTTATTCCTTCCCGACAACTTGTTCTACACCACTCTGCAAGGGGTTATCTTCGGAGACAGCGAACATACGGCTAATAAAAAGAACTCCAAACTTATCGTACTCTACAAAACCTATCAACAATGAAAAAGATTCAACTCTGCCTTTTGGCACTCTATACGCCCGTCCACTTATTGATGGCGCAAAACACGACGAACTCCCCAACTTCCATGTTCGGACTGGGTGAACTCTCTACCGGAGAGGGCGGACAATATGCCGGTCTGGGTGGTGCGGGGATTGCCCTACGGAGTTATAACTTCCTGAATAGCGCCAACCCGGCTTCGCTTACAGAACTAAGCGAACAGCGGTTTCAGATAGATGCCGGTGTCATGGGGGCTTATCAAAGCTATTCGCAACGGGGAGCAAGCAACCGCTCCATCACAGGGAATCTGAATAACTTGAGCATCGGCTGCCGGATTATGCCACGATGGTATGGAGCTATCTTTATGGCTCCCGTGAGTAGCGTAGGATATGCCATCACGCTGAACGAAGAGGTGGCGGGCAGCAACGGGAGTACCGTTTCTTCGTTGTTTCAAGGTGAAGGCGGACTATCTAAAATGGGAATCAGCACGGCATATCTTTTCGGTAAAGGACTTTCTATCGGAACGAATCTCTCCTACGTCAGCGGCACTATCACGCAGACGGAGACTCAAGGCAGTGCGTCAAAAGAGACGAGTTCATACAAACATACGTTTTATGCAGACTTAGGTGTGCAGTATAAATGGACCATCGACCGTGACCGTTCTTTCGTGGCGGGTGCCGTGTATGGTTATTCGCAGGACTTCAAGCAGGAGAACAGTTTGTACGTCAGCAGCAGTTCAGGCGGGGATGATATTGAAAAAGACTTGAGACGCTACCGACAATGCCTTCCGCAATTCTTCGGATTGGGAGTTTCCTACAACAGTCTGCGGTGGATGGCAACCATTGACTATAAGTATGTGGACTGGAGCCGGATGTAATCTTCACAATCCAATATCAGTTTTGAGAACCAGCACCGGCTGTCATTGGGCGGAAGATATACGTTGGGAAGTGTTTACCATAATCCGGTCAGTGTACTGTGGGGGACGGGAATCAGTAATTCCTATATCGTCATCCAAAAGAAAAAAGCAACCGGATATTATATGAGTACCGGACTGAATTTGGGCTTGCGCAATAACAATGTGCTGTCCATCGGGCTGAAATATAAAGGGCAGATAAAAGTACCTACCGGCATGCAACGCGAAAACAGCCTTTCCCTGTTTCTCAACATCACTTTTTCCGAACGTACTTATCGTGCCAAGATACAATAATATTCATTCTTTTTTTATGCAAAATATTTGCAAATGAATGGTTTTCAAGAGAGGAATCCGTATATTTGCGCCCAAAACAAATTAATATGAATGTCATAAGAATGAAAAAAAGTATCCTTATTGCTGCCTTGGGCTTATGTAGCTTAGGCATGACGGCACAAGACGCAAAACCCCAGGAGGGATTTGTTTTCACGACAGTGAAAGAGAACCCTATCACCTCTATCAAGAATCAGAACCGTTCGAGCACGTGTTGGAGCTTCTCCACACTCGGATTCATCGAATCAGAACTGCTCCGTACGGGCAAAGGCGAATATGACCTCTCCGAAATGTTCGTGGTGCACAAAACGATGCAGGATCGCGGCATCAACTATGTACGCTATCATGGCGACAGTTCTTTCTCTCCGGGTGGAAGTTTCTACGATGTATTATACTGTATCAAGAATTACGGTATCGTTCCGCAAGAAGTGATGCCGGGCATCATGTATGGCGACTCACTGCCCGTACACAACGAACTGGATGCCGTAGCCGCCGGATATATCGGCGCCATCGCCAAAGGAAGGTTCAGCAAACTGACTCCGGTATGGAAAAACGGACTGGCTGCTATCTATGATACTTATTTAGGTAAATGCCCAGAGAATTTCACTTATAAAGGCAAGGAATATACTCCGAAATCTTTTGCCGAGTCACTTGGGCTGAAGATTGACGATTACGTATCGCTGACTTCTTATTCACACCATCCATTCTATACGCAGTTCTCTATCGAGATTCAGGATAACTGGCGCAACGGCTTGTCCTACAACCTGCCTATCGAAGAGCTGATGGCTGTAATGGACAACGCAGTGAAGAAAGGTTACACTTTCGCATGGGGCAGTGACATAAGCGAAGAGGGATTCTCACGTAACGGTATCGCTGTTATGCCGGATGCAGACAAGGAACCGGAGCTGTCCGGTTCGGACATGGCCCGCTGGACGGGACTGACTGCCGCTGACAAGCGTAGAGATATCTACTCCCAACCTTTCCCTGAAAAGGATATCACTCAGGAAATGCGCCAAGTTGCTTTCGACAACTGGGAAACGACCGATGACCACGGAATGCTTATCTACGGTATCGCCAAAGACCAAACCGGAAAAGAATACTTCATGGTGAAAAACTCTTGGGGCAAATCCGGCAAATACAACGGTATCTGGTATGCTTCCAAAGCATTCGTAGCCTACAAGACCATGAACATTGTGGTACATAAAGACGCGCTTCCCAAAGATATCGCCAAGAAGTTGGGTATCAAATAAGAATATATCTCCCCGGTTTCCGTCAGGAAAGGCTTAACTTGCCGATATATTCCGTAAACTTTTCCTTATAATTATCACCGACAGGGATATAGGTATTCTTATCGAAAATGATACGGAGACGGGAAACTTCGGTAATCTTCTGAAGATTGACAATATAAGAACGGTGTACACGCATAAAATATGCGGGAAGCCGTTCTTCCATTTTCTGGAGACTGGCAAGAGTGACAATCGCCTTGTCTTCTCTTTCCACAAAGATACGCACATACTCACTCATGCCCTCAATATAGCGGATACGGTTCACGTCGATACGAACCACTCTATAGTCGCTCTTCACAAACAACGAATCTCCCTTTATCTGCGAAGTATTCCCCAACTCGCCCTGTTGCTCCAACAATCGGTATTCCAACTGCTTGCGGGCTTTGTCCGCTGCTTTCAGCAAGTCTTGAAACTCGAAAGGCTTCAAAAGGTAATCTACGGCATCCAGCTTAAAACCTTCTACCGCATACTCGGAATAGGCGGTGGTGAAGATGACAAGCGGCGGGCTGATCAGCGAGCGTATAAAGTCCATCCCGTTCAAGTCGGGCATATTTATATCCACGAATATCAAATCCACTTCTTCTTCAGCCAATACCTTCATTGCTTCGAAAGCATCCTGGCAGGACTTCACTAAAGACAAGAAAGGAACACGGGATATATAATCCGTCAATTGTGCCAATGCCAACGGTTCGTCATCTATTGCTAAACATTTCATCATAATAAAGGTATAATAAGTAATACATCAAAAGTCTGTTCTTTGTCACTGATGGAAAGCGTATAGTCATTGCCGAACAGAATCCGCAAGCGTTTGCGAATGTTTTCGAGCCCGATGCCGTGATGCTGCTCGTCTACCGAGCCATTATTGCTGTTTGTACAGCGGAAAGACAAGCGGTTGTCTTCCTCCAAACACGGATGAAAGATCTGTTGCGGTAACTGACGCCATGCTTAAAGGCATTCTCCACAAAAGAGATAAAAAGCAATGGCGGAATCTGCACCTCAGGGATTTCGGCAGGGAACTCCGTCTCGATAGAGACTTTGTCGGTATAACGCAGGCTCATCAAGCCTATATAATTTTCAAGGAATTGTACCTCGCGCGAAAGTAATGTGGTTTTATTGCTTGCTTCATAGAGCACATAACGCATCAGTTTGGAGAGCTCCACAAGTGTACTTTTCGCCTTTCCGGTGTCGATATCCACCAACGCATGAATATTATTGAGCGTATTCATGAAAAAGTGAGGATTAATCTGATACTTGAGATATTGCAACTCCGACTGCAAATGTTGGTGTTCAAGTTCTTTCAGCATTTCCTCGTCACGAAAGGACTTGAAAAAGAGTTTGATGGCAATATTAAACCCTACCATCAGAAAAGCAATAGCAAAACGGACAAGATAGCGAATGTCAAAAGGCGGATGAGGAAGAGGACGCGGCGGCTTTTTGCGTTCAGGCTCATTCCACCGCATCTCTCCTTCCTCTTTAGCCTTCTCTCTCATCCTTATAATCTGATCTCTCGAGTTCTCTTTCATATCCCGGCGCATATCGTCACGTCCGAACTCCATTGGAAAATGTTCCTTAGGTTCTTTCGAGAAATGCTCCTTGGGATCTTTCGGAAAATGCTCCATAGAAGGAACCGGAGAGAGCAAACATATAATACCTATCAGGAAAAGAAGCGAAACGGCATATTGCCAATACTTCTTCTTAAAAAGCATGTAAGGAACCAAACCGTAATTGTTCAGCAAAAAAAGTGCGAAGAAAGGCAGGATGCCCAACCATGAATCGCGAATGATCGTACGGACTTCATCCCTTTCAAGCCCGCCGCTCATGGCAAAATATCCGCCTATCAACGGAAGAAGAAATACTACAACCCAGATAGCTACATAAATGCCTTGCTCCAACAATTGCTGTTTACGCTGTCTTTCCATGCTCTATTTATACCAAATAATAAGACAAAGATAAAACTGATAATGTCTTTTTGCAAATAGAATCGACCAAAGGATGGATTTCGACGGTAAACAACTGTTTACCATCCCCATCCACCAGGGCCACCGCCACCACCCGGCCGACCGCCTCCGCCGCCACCTCCGCCACCGGAAGTGCTGCCAACCTGAGTCACCATCGAACTGGCTGTGAAAGTATCTGCCTGCGTACCACCGGAATAGGTTGCCCCCGTGTATAATCCGAAGAACTCGGAGCCACCGGTGACTGTTCCGCCTTTCGAGATGATGTAACTTCCGCCCGACGTTAAGTTCGGACTACTGAACAAGACTGTCATTTGCGAATAGGCGCGGGGAATCTGATAAGTGAGGATATCGGTACTGTCGGTCGAACGGATGTTCAGATATTGTCCATTTGAACCCGAACCGCCATAGATAACACTGCGCTGTGTGCATACGCTTGATGTCGGTGTACTTGTTCCACCACCAATGCCAAGGACAATGCCGCCGGTTATCTTAAAGGTATTTTGGTCACAATCGAGTCCGTCTTCGGGAACGGTAGTACCGGATGATACAACCACTCCGCCTGTGATAGTCAACGTACCGTTGGAGTCGATACCGTCATTGCCCGAACTGTAGCAGTAAATATTACCACCGTTAATGACTATACTGTTGCTTGCATTCATACAATCGTCATAGCAAAGGGCGGCAACCATACCGTTATTGACAGTCAGCACACTTTTACTTTCTATGCCTTCACTGCCTTCTCCACCGGTAGCTTTCACCAGCACTGTTCCGCCGTCGATTGTCAGTGCACCGTCTGCCTTGATACCCTTGGCAGATGAGCTGAGCCTGTTGTATGTGCACTGAGGTCCGGTAGTAATAACCTTCACCGTGCCATCACTGATAGTGACAGAACCGTCACAGTTTATTCCTTTGCCGGCTCCACCGGTACTTTGGATAGCTATTTCACCACCTGTCACAAGTATATTGCCATCACACTTGATTCCTGCACATGAGCTTAAATCATTATCTTCATAAAGAGCGGTTTGCGAGGTGAGTGCTGTCAGTTTGCCACCCGAGAAAGTAAGATTGCCGTCACAGGAGATACCTTTTGAAGCAGCTCCCGCAACTTCTGCCTGAATAGCGCCACCACTAATCAGTACGTCTTGGGCGGACTTCAGCCCATGCGCTTTATTGGCAGTTGTGGAGACTTTCACAAATCCGCCTGTCATGGTGATTCCGCCTTCCTCGCACTGGATAGCGTCTTCGGTGGAAGAAATGTTAAGCACTCCGCCGCCGATAATAACGGCATCATTGGTATGAATACCGTCTTTCTTGGCGGCAGCTACCGTGATGTTACATCCGCTACGAAAACGCACATAATCATCGCTGGTGATAGCATGTTTGTAATTTCCGGTAACAGTCAGTAAGCCGCCACCGCTGAATATCAACTGTCCTTCACTGAAAAAGCAGGCTTTCATATCCTCGCTATCAGTGGCCGATGTATAGGAGGAACCATCGGTTAAGGTATTCGTCGTTCCATCGGTACATACCACAAACACGCGTTTGGAAGACTGTATATTTATAGCCGCGCCAACCGGATTAAGTATGGATACTCCCGACAATGACAGTTTGAACTTTTTCTCACTATACACTTTAAACGAGCCGTCCGTTGTTGTCCCGTTCAACACATATTCCACTTTACCAACCGTAGAGTTGACCACAACATGTCCTCCGTTGACAGACACTTCCACACCGGAAACATTATTGTTTACCGTTGCGGTAGTACCATTGTAGGTTATAGTCACTACGGACGTAAATTCAGAATTTTCAATAAAATCATCCTCATCAGATGATACCGTTTCCGTCATACTTCCGTAAGTCGATTCATCGTTTTCATCGAAAGCGACGGTAAAATCCAACAAGTCTCCCGATTCTGCGGGTATCGTCGGATCAGACTGACTGCCTCCTCCGCTACCCGAACCGTCGACCAATGTACCTTCTTCTTCACCGAAGTCAAAAGCCTCTGTCGTGCAGCTTACCAATAGCAGCAACAATACCGACAGTCCAAACAATACATTTCTTTTCATAACTTTTCGCTTGATATGTTAAAACTTAAACGAATATCCTACTCCAATTACGTGTCCATCCGACTCATCCTCATCCGCCTTATTCTGATACAGATAATAAAAATCAAGAGAATGCTTCTTACTGAGTTTCCATTCCGTGCCCACTGTCCACCGCAGTTTTTCAAAAGCGACATTGTCATTCAATGAATGGAAAAGCTCGCACGAAGCATATGGATTAAAGGCGCACTTACGTATGTTATATCCTATCTGAATACGTGAGCGAAGTACGTTTTTTCCTTTTCCACTGATATATTCATCACTTTTCGCACTCCCGTCGTCACCGTCAAATTTCGGTACCGACTGGCTGGGATGGTAAGTGTATTGCCACCGCTCGCGAAGAGATAATGTGAAACGACGCCAGTCCGCTTTTCCCGTCAGCGACAAGTTGACACGATGCCTTGCCTGCCAGTATTCGGGAATGTAATTTCCTTTTTTAGTAGTTTCCATCGGGTGGTAGTAATTGATAAAAGTATACCCGGCGGACGCCTTCAACCAACGGAACACTTTATAAGAAATACCAGCCGACCCCGACCATCTCTCTACTGTCTGCAACCCGTCTCTGGTACGAAACTCCCCTTCCAAGGAAGCATTAAACCCGGGAAAGAGTTTTTTCTGCACTTCCGCACTGGTCCATATACCGAAATCATCACTTTGGCCATAACACTTGCCTGTTCCCGCCATGCACAGGAAAATCATCAAGCGTGCCGTCCTTTTCGAGCCCCCCGACCACCTTTCTTTGTCTTTCAAACTGTTCATATTCTTATTCATTCTCTTTAGGGAAACGAGTTAACGTATCAATCGTATTTATTTCATTCTTTAAAGGTTCATAATAGACTTTCAGCATGGCGGTGTCACGTAGAAAGTCTATGTGCCCAACTTCCACACGAATTATGTCAAGCCCGGTGCGCTCGCGTAAGTCGCGCAGTAAATCCTGTTCCCTTTCGGGTTTTATCAGTTCTATCTTGTCATACTGTATCAATTTGCATGAAATGTGCTTCAGCCACCGATTGCTTTCGCAAATCCATATACACAGGACGAAAAGCAAGTTGGTACATAGCAATTCGGCATGACTGATAGCTACGGCAAGAGCATTGATCACAGAGATGGCGATGATTACAAACAAATAAGTCATCTCGCGTACGGGCATCGACTCCGTCCTATATCGTATGATTCCGAAAATGGCAAACAATCCGAGTGCAAAACCTATCTTCAGCTTGACACTTCCCAACAGAAATATCATCAAGAAAATACTAATGCTAATTAGTGTAAAGGTAAAATAGTAATCGCGCCGCTTGCTCTTGGGGTAGTAAAACAAATGAATGATACAGGAAACAACTAATAAGTTAAAACAAAACCGCACCAATAGTTCCATGAATCCTGCACTATCCAACAAGGGTGTCTCTATTAACGTAATATCATTCAATTCGTCCAACATAGTGTTCTGTTTTTAATGTTATTATATTAATTATCTTATACTTGTACTTGTATCTTATACTTACACTTGGGCTATTTTTTGTGCTAACCTTAACTTGGGTTTGAAACGGTTGTACTTCACTCCGCCGACTGTTAGTGCAGTACCCACACAGTATTTGCTGATTCCCGAAGGGCGCACGTGCAGTTCATGCAATATCTCGCTGATGGGCGATCTGGTTCTTCCATCGCGTTTCAATTCTATGATTGCAAGATTGTCCAACTTTGCCTCCATACCCGTAAGAAGATGGTGGAATTGCACGTCCGTATCAATAGTCAGGCGTTCTGTCATGGCTTTATTCACTAATGTAATACGGTGGAAACGATTCTCCAGTAGAAGCTGTAGGGCAGACAGTTCATACCAAGCATAATTACGTAGAAATTCCTCTCCTCCATCCATACATAAAGTATCTATTCCCTGTATGCGGATACGCTTTTTATCCGTCCGTCCTTTGTTATTCTTGTTTTTCACTTCCAGAAAAGTCAAGCCGGAAGAGACATAAGTACGTACACGTATCTTTTCACGTATCACCCTTCCGTTTTGGTGGGCCATATACATGGCATAATCCGGTGTATCAAGATAGGTGGTATGATAAGCAATGTCACGCTCCCCCTCTACCTTTTGCACACGGTAATAGGAATTTGCGCGTTGCAGTATATCTGTCAGCCCGGACTGGGAAACAATGTATTTCGTATCCGTACGGTTCATCAGGCGGATAGTGCTCATCTCTTCCAAAGATATGGGAGAAAAGGCGGAAAGCACGGAGGAAACATTGTATTTTTCGTTCATATTCAT
>CAKUYM010000114.1 GCA_934716785.1 uncultured Bacteroides sp.
TCCGCCAATCTAATGTCCAGTTGCATTGCGGGAGAAGCATGCGCAGGAAAAACTTTTATCAGCTACCGCTACAACGAGGAACGTATGAAAAAACTTAGCAAACAACCTGCTGAACAATTCGCTTATAACAAATACTATAATTTAGGCAACAAGCCGCTCACTGCCGGAGCGCTTAATCTTCAGACCGTCTACTGCCTTGTAGGCTACGATACAGCCTCATCCAGCGAATTGGTCATCAATTCATTAAGAGGTATCGGGATTGACGTCCGCCTGATAGGAATGCCCACACGCGGCAAGAATGTAGGAATGGAAGGTATCACCATCACTACGGCAGCTGCCGAATATGAGTTATATCCTATCACTTTCCAGTCATATAATGCCAGAGGGGAAGGCGACTATGAAAACGGATTCCAACCGGAATATACGATAGATGAAGATAGCCCGAACGGAAACAACATCTATGAAGGTTACGGTGATTTCGGGACCACAAATGACCCGCTTTACGCCTATGCCGTGAAGCTCATTACCGGAACAAGTTATGCGGAATCGGGCACACGTTCAATCAGCCACACAGCCACTGGCCAACCATTGGCAAAACCGACCGTGAAACGCATGGGAATGATAAAATAAAAACTGAAAAAGAAAAAAACAGAAAAAGAGGTAAACCGTCCATTCAACGATTTACCTCTTTTTCTACTTTCATTATCTTGTCCAGAGTCTTCTGAGCCTCTGTAGACGGAAACTGATGAATAACCCTTTGCAATGAATTCCGCGCTTTCAGATAGCCGGTGGCAAACACTTTTGACAATCCATCCCGATAACGGGCATATTGCATCTTCGTCGGTGATGATATTTTCTTATAGTCGGTATCCAGTTGTTTCCTCTCCCGCTCCGCCATCAAGTAATAGTAATTTCCCAAAAAGATATTGGCAGCCAAGTTGTCGGCATCCAGTTGCAATATCTTCTCATACATGCGCTGAGCATCCTTTTCCTGCCCACGGTATACTTGCATCTCCGCACAGGCTTCGAGATAGCCTACATTATCGGCATCCTTCTGAAGCAACTCCTTAAAAAACAGGTAAGCTTTATCGTAATTCCGCTTCTTTTTATAGGCAATCGCCAGCTCATAGGCCAACTTCACACTAATCTCGCTGTTTTTGTCCACACTGGTCCAATAGTACATTTCCGTGCGGTCGATATTCAGACCGATAGTCTGCCTGAAATAGCTCACAGCCTGTCCGGTCTGCCCTGCTTCGATGGCTCCGGACACTTTCTGCAACATTTCATCAACCGACTGCGCATTCAGCATCAGCGGCAATGAAAACAATGATAAAAACAAAACAGTTAAGGCTCTCATAATTCAATACTTGTTATTCAGTTCGTGACACGCAAAGATACAACAAAAAAATAAAAAACGTACCTTTGCGCACAAAAAGAACAATCGATTTGAAAAAAGTGTTTCTATAGCATGACTGATAAAAAACAGACCTCCGAAAACAAACGAATATTGCATATTGCCATACCGTCGATTATATCCAATATAACTGTTCCACTACTTGGGCTCATTGACGTCACCATCGTGGGACATCTCGGTTCTCCGGCATACATCGGAGCCATTGCCGTAGGGGGAATGTTGTTCAATATCATCTACTGGATTTTCGGTTTTCTGCGCATGGGGACGAGCGGCATGACGTCACAGGCTTACGGTCAGCATGACCTTGATGAGATTACCCGGCTGCTATTACGCTCTGTCGGTGTGGGATTGTCAATCGCCCTTTGTCTGCTGATACTCCAGTATCCTATCCTGAAACTGGCATTTGCATTGATACAGACAACGCCGGAAGTCGAACAATTAGCAACCACCTATTTCTATATCTGCATCTGGGGGGCTCCCGCCACCTTAGGACTTTATGGATTTGCCGGTTGGTTCATCGGCATGCAGAACTCGCGATTCCCGATGTATATCGCCATCACACAAAACATTGTCAATATTGCCGTGAGTCTGTGTCTTGTCTATTTATTGGAAATGAAAGTGGCAGGCGTAGCTTTGGGAACCCTCATCGCCCAGTATGCAGGTTTCTTCATGGCTATTCTATTATACACACGTTACTATCACACGCTTAGAAAACGAATCGTGTGGAAGGAGGTGTGGCATAGACAGGCCATGTTTCGTTTCTTCCAAGTAAACCGTGACATCTTTTTCCGTACGCTTTGCCTCGTCATAGTCACCATGTTCTTCACTTCGGCCGGAGCCGCGCAAGGAGAAGTCGTTTTAGCGGTCAACACTCTGCTGATGCAGCTGTTCACTCTATTCTCTTATATCATGGATGGTTTTGCCTATGCGGGTGAAGCACTGGCGGGACGCTACATAGGCGCCAGAAACCGGACAGGCCTGCACCGCACAGTGTGCCAGCTTTTCTACTGGGGATTCGGACTTTCATTGGCGTTCACCGTTTTGTATTCCGTTGCAGGAAAAGATTTTTTAGGATTGCTGACCGATGATATTTCTGTAATCAATGCGGCAGACTCCTACTTCTATTGGGCACTTGCCATCCCGTTTGCCGGTTTCTCCGCATTCTTGTGGGATGGAATATTTATCGGCGCCACCGCTACCCGTCAGATGCTTTACTCCATGTTAGTCGCTTCCGCCAGTTTCTTCGGAGTATATTACACTTTTCATTCCTTCTTAGGGAATCACGCTTTATGGCTGGCATTTCTTGTCTACCTTTCGCTGAGAGGAATTGTACAAACTTTCTTGGGAAGACAAATTATGAAAAAAGTAATCGTGTCGCAATAAGTTTCTGCCGTAACTCCTGAGTAAAAAACATTCTTTACAAAACCACATTAAATCCTCTATATGATTTACCCCCTCCAACCTGTATTCAAAATAGTTTATCTGTCAATTTCATGACTCAAAAAGTAGATTATAGTGGATAAATATATATAGATCGTGATTATAAAAATCCACACACCGACTTTCCATTTCAGCCTTGTTTTATCGGGTAATTTTCCGAAATGGATACAGTATCGATCACTCCGTTTCCCAAAGTCCATGAAACAAACGAGTATAAAATAAACAGCGAATGCAATCCACCCCAACGTAAAACTCCGCCATAGAAATATTATTGAAAAGCATAATGCCATCACAATACTACCATCCAAAAGCCTGACATCCCAAGAATCGGGTATGGTATCTTTCTTGTTGTTTCTGCCAAGTGCCATCAATGCGTATGCCCTTATCTTGACAATGTTGTTGAAAATGGATTCAAAAGCATTTCGTATGCGCATAATTGTTTGCCCACGTTTGCACCAACGACGAATATAAGTATAGCTGTCGCCAAACATTCCGCTTTGAAACATACAGCTATGCTTATGCTTGCGGGCTTCCTTTATTATTTCCAACACCTCGCCCTCTCTGCCATTGTGGATAAGGGCAATAAGATAAAGAAGCCGGTCCGGATCGTCATGCTTCATCTTCGATTCATCGGGATAAAAGATATCGGCATCAGGGTTATCAGTCAAAAAATTTAATATCACTGCGGTTGCATCCTGAAATACCCGTTCGAACTGATTGACAAGCTCACTTTGGTTAGTCGCTTCCGGGATTTCGTATGAAGCCAAAACTTGCCCTGGCAGAGAGTAGGCACCTGTTCCGCGCAGGCTCAATGGTCCCTTCCTGTTTTCGGATGCGTCCCATATATCCCACCACAGTTCATCGGCATACATAGGTTTGACTGTAAGTTGGAATTCATCGGTCAGAAAATATATGCAGAAAAAATAGCCGCTATCAACCTTGAAGTTGATATAGGAGCTTTGGCGAAAGCCATATTTACGGCTCACGCTACGCCTCGCATCGGCAACCATTTTATCGTATTCCTTGCTGTTCATCTCCCCAATCACTCAAAACCAAGTTATCGCTACCATAACCCCGATAATCCATTTCACTTTATATATCTGTTTCATCGCTTGCCTCCTTTCCGCCAAAGACAAATAAACAGAAATAGAACAATGATATAATTAGCGTACACAAGATAACTCACTTCTTTTAAATAGATTGATGTTGCATATCCTAAATAAAATATGCACATGGCAATATTTAGAATTGCTAAAACTATTAATGCTATAATGCCTGTTATTTTCTGCCACTTCTTCATAATTTGAAAAGGTTGTACATACCCTTGATACCGTATTGCAAAAGTATAAAAAATCCATGATGTAATATTCTATTATCACGGACTTAGTTTAATACCCCGATTTTGTTTCTGTGTCGACATTTCCAATGCTTCCATAAACTCGTCTTTCTTTCGTCTGGAATTATGCAAACGGATTTCTCGGCATTAGTCCGTTGAAGTGTGCATGCATAACAATCCTTTAAGCCACATACAGTACTTCTTACCATACTCATTTTTTGTTTGCAAAGTTATGTATCAACGAGTTATACCTTGACAAGCAAATCGGCACAGAATGGCGCAATCAATGGATTTTCAGTGACATTTCAATCTCTTTTCTCGGTTATTCCAGAGATTTTCCGTAAGTTTGCGGCAAACAATAAAAAGTAAAAGATATGGCTAAGTATAAAAGGATCTTACTAAAGCTCAGCGGCGAGAGCCTGATGGGCGAAAAGCAATACGGCATTGACGAGAAAAGACTGGCAGAATATGCTGCGCAAATTAAGGAAATCCACGAACAGGGTGTACAGATAGGTATCGTAATCGGTGGTGGAAATATCTTCCGCGGATTAAGCGGAGCCAATAAGGGTTTCGACCGCGTGAAGGGCGACCAAATGGGAATGTTGGCAACCGTCATCAACAGCCTTGCCTTGAGTTCGGCTCTTGTTGCCGCCGGAGTGAAGGCACGTGTATTGACGGCAGTCCGCATGGAACCTATCGGCGAATTCTATAGCAAATGGAAAGCCATTGAATGTATGGAGAATGGCGAAATTGTCATCATGTCTGCAGGAACAGGAAATCCTTTCTTCACTACGGATACGGGCTCTTCACTGAGAGGAATCGAAATCGAAGCCGACGTCATGCTGAAAGGTACTCGTGTGGACGGCATATATACCGCCGATCCCGAAAAAGATCCTACAGCCACTAAATTCGATGAAATCACTTATGATGAAGTTCTGAAACGCGGATTGAAAGTAATGGACTTGACAGCTACATGTATGTGCAAGGAAAATAATCTGCCGATCGTTGTATTTGATATGGATACGGTGGGCAATCTAAAGAAAGTTATCAGCGGAGAAGAAATCGGAACGTTGGTACATAACTAATCCACACCTATTCTCTTTTAATTTATAGCAGGCAGAAGTCACTTACAATAGGGCTTCTGCCTGTTCTGTATATAATAGTTGTATAGAGTATAGAGTTGTGTTGAGCTGTATAGAGCCATATATAACATATATAGCTGTATATAGTTATCCGCCGCATCCCTAAAAACTCTCCCTCCAACTGCGTTCAACTCTCCTCTCAATCGCAGTTATTTATTCGTCTGACTATAGTCAGACGAAAGAAACACTATAGTTAGACGAAAAGTCAACTATAGTCAGACGAAAGATTAACTGTAGTCAGACGAATAAATTTATGCATAAATGGAAGCAGTCTCATGCAAGTGGAATAATAGATTTTAGCATATGAGAGATTAAATGAATGCATTCCATTCATTACACTTCATTGCACCCCGAACAGCCACGCCATTCATCATCTAATATTCTTTTACAATTCGTATCGCATTCAATACAGGGACCGACTCCAACGCTCCGAAACGAACGGTAAGTCCCTTCCCCTGCGAAACAGGAACAACATATTTCTTGATAACCGCCCGCTCGGAACCGTACTCTGCCGCTATATTCATTTGCTTGGCAACAGATATTCCGTTTATATCCACGGAAAACACACGGTTGGCATAATCCTCTCTTATCACGTCATTTCCTAAATTGTAGGCCAGAGCCTCCCTTTTATTTTCAGAAGTAAGCTCCGCCCAATACAGATATACGGCATAGACACCGTCCGGCACATCCGCTTTGAAAGCCTCTATACCTACCCGCTGTGTCTGGAAGATAGGATCCTGATCTGTTCCCAACACGTCTATATCTCTGGCAGGCAAAGAGCCGTAGCGAGTCTTGTTCGGCGCCACCTCTCCACCGATATATCCCCACGATCCTTCTTCGTAAGCCTGTTCGGGTATCCAGCACATCTCGGCTACCCGATCCTCAAAATAACGTCGAGCCCCCAGCAACACATTCATATCCGTAAAGCCGTTCTTCACATTGACACATTTAAAGTCACAGACATACCGGTCGCGATACTCACACCCTTCTTTCTCAATCACAGCATCCACCACATTCTCTCCGTTTGCAAAAGGAACGTTCACAGAAGCTACTTTACCTGCGACCGGATATACTCCTAAGCTTTTCCCATTCAAGAAGACTTCCACCTTATCCGCATTGGTATAAACTTTCAGCGGCTGCACACAACTCTTTCCGTCACGGCTCGCCCCCGCTCTATTCTTCCATGTCTTGGATGCGATATGCAGCACAGGCGACTCTTTCAGATAAGCCTGATAAAGATAATACCCGTCTTTACGTTCTCTATCCGTAGTTGACAATCCTTTATTATTGACATGAGGCATGGCATTCCTCCTTGCTTCGGAATAGAAATCATTCAAATTCCACACCATAGTGCCCACGATATAATCCCTCTTTAGAATCTCGGGCAGATAATGCTCATGGTAGATAGAACCAAACTCACAACTGAAATCAAACCGCACCGGCGAGAAAGAATGGATACGAGTATCTACATCCGCCCCATATTCGGTGATGAGCAACGGTTTATGAGGAAACTCTTTATGAAGTTCTTCCAGTTTCTCTTCAAATCCACTCAATTTGCCACTGTACCATCCGTTATAAAGGTTGAAGCCCAACAGCATCGGTAACTCGGTAATCCCGGCTTCCTGATAAATTTGAGAATTAGAGTGACAGGGCAGCATGGTATAGCGTTCCGAGTCAAGGTCTCTGATTTGTGTCTCGATAGCAGAAGCTATTTGATGAAGAAACTTCATATATTCCGCCCGCTCTTCCTTGTTGTCGGGGTTGAAAGGCGGACGCAGAAGTACTTCATTCATGTAGGCCCAAATAACGACAGACGGATAATTGTAGTTCTGAAAAATCATTTCCCTCACCTGCTCCAAGCAATTATCCATAAATGCCTTGCTTTGAGTGATAGCATTTACAACCGGAATTTCAACTGAGGTCAACAGGCCCAACTTATCACACGTCTGCATCACTACCGGATCTTGCGGATAATGAGCCACCCGCAGGAAATTGCTTCCCATACTCTTGCTCAACTGTATATCCCGGATATGCATCTCATCCCGCAGAGCGTTTCCCAGTCCTTTGTAATCCTGATGCCGGCTGGTACCGATCAACTTCCGGTATTTCCCGTTTAGGAAAAAACCTTTCTCCGCATCGAAATGATATTCACGAATGCCCAACGGATTGACAACACAATCGAGCACTTCTCCCTTTTTATCTTTCAAACGGCTATATACTTTATATAAATAAGGAGAGTCAATATCCCACCGTTGGGGTTGCGCAATAGTCATTGATGATTCAAAAGCCACATTCTTCTCTCCCGCCTTCACATTCACTTTTTTTGCAGAAAGCGCCACTCTATTGCCATCCGCATCTAAAATTTCCGTTTCAATAGTCAGCGTCTGGTTATTGGTCAAAGCATTGGACAAGAATGTCTTTGCACACACTTCCGCCTGTTTCTCTGTTATCTTGGTTGTCTTGAGATACACACCGCTGGAAGCATAATGAGTGGTAGACAGTTGCACGGGCGATGTATATATCAGATAAACATCCCGATAGATTCCTCCGAAGAAAGTGAAGTCCGCCGAAAGCGGTGCAATATCCGGATTGTAAGAGTTGTCGACACTCACCGCTATCAGATTGCGCCCGGCATGAACATAATCGGTGATGTCAAATATAAAAGCAGAATAACCACCCTTATGATTCCCTGCCAATTTCCCATTCACAAATACATTCGTCTCCTGATTGGCCCCTTCAAAACTAAGATATACCCTCTGACCGTCAATCAATTCCTCCACGGTCACCACTTTCCTATACCAGCCTTTTCCACGGTAATAACCGGGAATTTCATCTTCAGCATCTTTTGCATTCCAAGTATGGGGAATAGAGACATCGACCCAACCGGAAACATCATAGTCGGCAGCAGATGCATCTCCCTCCGAGAGAGAAAACTTCCAACCATCATTAATCGTTTGCGTCACACGCTGCCCCCAAGCCGCACCGGCAGTAACCAGCAACAGGCAAACTAAAATTATCTTCCTACACACCTTACACATAATACCATTATTTTAAGATTAAACAAAATGTACAAATATGCCTTGTCCGGTTCTCAAGACATATATAAAACGATTACAGCGCAAAATTCCACAATATCAATGATTTTGAATAATAGAATCATCCGCATAAAAGTTCAAATAGTACAATTTTTGTTACGTAGCAAGGACTAATGGCGCAATGAGTCAGAAGTTTGCATATTTTTTCCGATAAGCAGCCGGGGTGATGCCATAAGCATTCTTAAAACACCGGATAAAATAACTCGGGCTTGAGAAACCATAATCGAATGCTATATTGGCAATCAAGGCATCGGGCTCGTTCCGCAATTTCTCCGTTGCCTTTTGCAGTCTCAAGGACAAGATAAAATCATTCGGGGTCTGCCCTGTCAATGCTTTCAGTTTGGTGAAAAGCAAGGTCCTCCCCATACACATCTCACGAGCGAAAGTAGCCACATCGAAGTCGGCATTATCAATATAAGATTCAACAATCGCCGTAGCGTCCATCAACATCTTTTTATCAATCGGATTGAGCGGCAGCTCTTCCACCTTGGGCTCATCATTGTGGAGGAAACGCTGTTGAAGCAGTTTGCGGCTTTGGATGATATTGTTGCACCGGGCCACCAGTATTTTTATATTAAAAGGTTTGGAGATATAATCATCCGCACCGGTCTGCAAGCCCTCCAATGTTTGTTCTTCACGATTGCGGGCTGTCAGCAGCACAACCGGTATATGGCTGGTCTGCAAATCACTCTTCAACTTCTCACACATTTCCAGTCCGGACATGACAGGCATCATGATGTCGCTCACTATTATCTGCGGTTGCAGCGAAGCAGCCTGCTCCAGCCCTTCCCGTCCGTCGGCAGCCGTATATACGTCATATATCTGTTCGAAAATCTGCGTCAACACCTTGCGCATTTCCGGATTGTCTTCAACAATCAGTATTTTTACCGTTTTATCCGGCTGCACCATTTCCGATATTTCCTGCGGCTCTATCGTATAGCGTTCAGTAGCGTGTTCGTCTACGGAGGAAGGCACTTCCAAGCCCCTATTCGCTTCCCGATGAAGAGTGACCGTAAAGGATGTAACCCCATTCGGCTCACTTTCCACGCTGATGGTGCCCCGGTGCAGCTCTACAATTCCTTTCGCCATCGCCAGTCCAATGCCCGATCCCTTTACCGTTTGCATTGTTGCCGTCGAATCGTCCTGCCAGAAACGTTCAAACACATGATTGATTTTTGATTTGTCAATGCCTACACCCGGGTTATTGACCGAAATCACAATATCATTGTCTCCCTCTGCCGACAATTCTACGGAAATCCATTCGCCGGGCTTCGTGTACTTAAAGGCGTTGGACAATAAATTATAGAACACCTTCTCTATCTGCACTTTGTCAATATACAAATCCGCTTCCTGCAAAGTGGAAGAAAAGCGGAGATCTATCTTATTCTGCTGCGCATAGCTGTGGAAGGAACAGCATACCTCCTCTACCACCGCAACAATATTCTCCTTGGCAATCTTCAACTTCAAGTATCCCTGCTCCTGCTTACGAAAATCGATGACTTCATCCACAAGGTTGTTCATCCGGCGAGAGTTTTTATAAATATCCAAAATCTTATTATATACCTCAGGGATAATGTCCTTATGCATCAGGAGCATTTCGAGCTGACTGGATATGAGTGTCAGCGGAGTACGAAACTCGTGCGATATATTGGTGAAGAAACGCAGTTTGGACTGGTTCACGCTTTCGATATACTCTTTTTCCCGTTTCTCCGCCAATAAAGAGTGCTGCAAGGCTTTCCGTATCCAGAACATGCGGATAAGATAGCCGGCAAGAAGAATGCCGGTCAGTATCATCAGCCCGATAAACCATGCCCGTTGGTAGACCGGAGCCTCAACGACCAGTTCAAAATCAGCGGTAGGCGCCTTCCCGTCGCGCATGCGCAACTGGTCGCCACGCACATGGAAAGTATAACTGCCCGGATGCAGATTGGTATAGGTAATCAGCGTATTATCTCCCGCCTTTATATATTCGTTATCGAACCCCTCAAGTTTATATTCCAGTCCGATGTTGGAGATGTTATTCAGAGCATTGCTTGCTATCTCAAACGTGACGGAAGAGTGTCCGGGCGGCAACACCAACCGATGTTCATACAGCACGGTTTCCTTGATAAGTCCGAGTGAATCGAGAGGTTGCACCTCCGTATTGTCTACAAACACATGTTTTACAAATACATTGTAGTCTACAGATTGTTTGTTCAGCTTCTTCTGGGCGATAGAGACAATGCCGGCCAAGCCACACACATAGATGTCATGATCGGATGCAATGTACAGCCCGCCGTCATTTACGTTATTCAAAGGGAAATCGCTCTGCCGGCTGTAGTTCTCGAAGATGGCCGTTGCCGGATTGAATTTAGAGAAGCCTATATTGGTTGCCACGTAGATAGAACCATCTAAAGAACTATCCGCCAGTCCGGTAATGAATCCATTATCCAGTCCCTGCTTCGTTCCATAGCCCACAAAAGAGCCCGTTTTCTCATCGAACAGGTAAATCCCCGACCCTGTCGACCCCAACCATATACGTCCTTGCCTGTCACATAGAATATGATTGACATGATGTTGTGCCGCGCTCTTCCCTATTTGCGAGAAAGGGTAGCTATGAGCAGTGCCCGCTTTGAGGTCAATCCGTATCAAGTCAAAAGAGGTAGTCAGCCATAAATCTCCTTTTTTATCAAATGTCATATCCCAAACCTGCGACAGATGTTTGGAAGCCAATGAAGGGTGTTCGAAATGATGGAGCCGAAGGTGCTTCTTGTCCAATACGAGCAACCCACCTTTGGCTGCCACCAACAAAGAATCGTGACCAAGAAATTCTATCATTTTCACCGGATTATAGGCTTTATCTACCGTTTTTCCCTCTCCGGCATAGACATTTTCCGAAACAGACTCCATGCGCCCGGTCGACAGGTGGAGCCTGTTGATTCCTTGATAGAGAGAAGCTATCCAAAGATAATCTGTCGCTTTCTCATAATAAATAGACTTCACTATCTTGAAAGATGCTTCTTGAGCATAGAGCTTCTTTAAAGGGAAAAAGCGCTTGGAATGTTTATCATAATAACTCAACCCGTTTCCCTCGCTTGCAAACCATATCCGCCCGGAATTATCTTCGGCGATGGAACTGATGATATAGGAATTCAAGCGATCGCCAACCGCCGTAGACGAGCGGTAAAAGTGATAAGCGTCATTCGCTACATTATAATACTGGATTCCCTGATAGAAAGTCCCCAACCATAAAGTCCCCGATGTGTCGTAATGCATGGAG
>CAKUYM010000115.1 GCA_934716785.1 uncultured Bacteroides sp.
ATATCTATCACGTCGTCAAAAGACTTGGACTGGATATACAACCGCTTGGAGAGCACATCCAGTTTCTGAGTCGTATTCACCACCAACTTAGAATTTGCCAAATCCATGAGTTCCTCATAGCGATTCGTTCCACCATAACCTGCCTGGCGAATAGCCGGAGAGACCGGGTCCGCCTGAAGGATAACCCGATAAAGATTATCATCACGTTGTTGGATATCCTGAAGCACCCCCATCGCATCGTCCAGACGACGGGAAAGCACGTTGTACTGTGCCAGAAGGCGACTGTTCTCGATTCTCAATTCCTTTTCCGACGGAGAGCCGAAGATAAGAAGTAGTACGATAAAACACCCGGCTCCCAACCCCATTCCATAAAACAACCGGCGCAAGATACTGAGTGCACGCTGCCGGACAGTAGGGTAAATTCTGTCATAAGTCTGGGTCTGTGGATTATATATATAATATACTTTGCGCATCTTTTTGGAAATATTTCGCTTGTTAATACGGCAAAAGTAATAAAAACACGCTATCTTTGCACAGTTTTTTGAGAATATTAACCTCAACGATAGATATATAGAAGATATGTTGACTGCAAAAGAAATCAGAGATTCATTCAAGAATTTCTTCGAGTCGAAAGGGCACCACATCGTTCCGTCGGCTCCTATGGTAATAAAAGATGACCCTACCCTGATGTTTACCAACGCGGGTATGAACCAGTTTAAAGATATTATTTTGGGCAACCACCCGGCGAAATACAAAAGAGTCGCGGATTCACAGAAGTGTCTTCGTGTAAGCGGAAAGCACAATGACTTGGAAGAGGTTGGCCATGACACGTACCACCACACCATGTTCGAGATGCTCGGCAACTGGTCGTTCGGCGATTACTTCAAGAAAGAAGCCATCAGTTGGGCGTGGGAATACTTGGCAGACGTACTGAAACTGAATCCGGAACATCTCTATGCCACCGTATTCGAAGGAAGTCCTGAAGAAGGTCTGAGCCGTGACGATGAAGCAGCTTCTTATTGGGAACAATTCCTGCCGAAAGACCATATCATCAACGGCAACAAGCACGATAACTTCTGGGAGATGGGTGATACAGGACCTTGCGGACCTTGTTCAGAGATTCACATCGACCTACGTCCGGCAGAAGAACGCGCCAAGATATCCGGCCGTGACCTTGTAAACCACGACCATCCGCAAGTAATCGAAATTTGGAACCTCGTATTCATGCAATACAACCGCAAGGCAGACGGCAGCCTCGAACCGCTTCCGGCTAAAGTTATCGACACCGGTATGGGATTCGAACGCCTCTGCATGGCATTGCAAGGCAAGACTTCCAACTACGACACGGACGTATTCCAGCCGATGATCAAAGCCATCGCCACCATGTCGAATACAGAATACGGAAAAGACAAACAGCAGGATATCGCCATGCGCGTGATTGCCGACCATATCCGTACGATTGCCTTCTCCATCACAGACGGTCAGTTGCCATCCAATGCCAAAGCCGGTTATGTAATCCGCCGCATCCTTCGCCGTGCAGTCCGTTACGGATACACCTTCCTCGGACAAAAGCAGGCATTCATGTATAAGTTGCTCCCCGTGCTTATCGACAATATGGGAGATGCTTATCCCGAACTGATTGCACAAAAGACACTGATAGAGAAAGTAATCAAGGAAGAAGAAGAGTCATTCCTGCGCACATTGGAGACCGGTATCCGTCTACTGGACAAGACCATGTCAGATGCGAAAGCTGCAGGAAAAACTGAAATCAGCGGTAAAGACGCCTTCACTTTATATGATACATTCGGTTTCCCGCTCGACCTGACAGAGCTAATCCTCCGCGAGAACGGAATGTCTGCCAATATCGAGGAGTTCAACCAAGAGATGCAGCAGCAAAAGCAACGTGCCCGCAATGCCGCCGCTGTTGAGACAGGCGACTGGATTACGCTGAAAGAAGGAACAACGGAGTTTGTAGGCTACGATTATACCGAATACGAAACGTCGATCCTCCGCTATCGTCAAATCAAACAGAAAAACCAGACATTGTATCAGATTGTGCTTGACTATACTCCGTTCTATGCAGAAAGCGGTGGTCAGGTAGGTGATACTGGTGTGCTGGTCAGCGAGTTCGAGACGATTGAAGTTATCGACACCAAGAAAGAAAATAACCTTCCGATACATATTACCAAAAAGTTGCCCGAACATCCGGAAGCTCCGATGATGGCTTGCGTAGACACCGAGAAACGTGCTGCCTGCGCTGCCAATCACTCGGCCACTCACTTGCTGGATGCCGCTCTTCGTGAAGTGTTGGGCGACCACGTCGAACAGAAAGGTTCGTTGGTGACTCCCGAATCTTTACGTTTCGACTTCTCCCACTTCCAGAAGGTGACGGACGAGGAGCTCCGTAAAGTAGAGCACATCGTCAACGCAAAGATCCGTGCCAACATACCTTTGAAGGAATACCGCAACATCCCTATCGAAGAAGCGAAAGAATTAGGAGCTATCGCCCTCTTCGGTGAGAAATACGGTGACAAGGTACGTGTTATCCAGTTCGGCTCCTCCATCGAATTCTGTGGCGGTACGCATGTAGCTGCAACCGGAAACATCGGTATGGTGAAGATCATGTCTGAAAGTTCCGTAGCTGCCGGTGTGCGTCGTATCGAAGCATATACCGGAGCACGCGTAGAGGAACTGCTGGATACCGTTCAGGATACACTCAGCGAATTGAAGGCACTGTTCAACAACGCTCCCGATTTGGGCATCGCCATCCGCAAATACATTGATGAGAATGCCGGATTGAAGAAACAAGTAGAAGACTTCATGAAAGAAAAAGAGGCTGCCCTGAAAGAAAGGTTGTTGAAAAACGTACAAGACATCCACGGTGTCAAAGTAATCAAGTTCTGTGCACCGCTACCGGCTGAAGTCGTGAAGAACATAGCTGTCCAACTTCGCGGTGAGATAACGGAGAATTTGTTCTTCGTAGCAGGAAGTATAGACAACGGCAAACCGATGCTGACGGTAATGCTGAGCGATAACCTCGTAGCAACAGGTCTGAAAGCCGGCAATTTAGTGAAAGAGGCTGCCAAACTGATTCAAGGAGGTGGCGGCGGCCAGCCCCACTTCGCTACTGCCGGAGGTAAGAATGCCGACGGACTGAATGCAGCAGTCGAAAAAGTACTTGAACTCGCAGGAATCTAAAAATAAAGCAAAATAAAGGTAGAGGACATGCAAAAAACCTCTACCTTTATTTTATCCCATCTTCCTCATTTAATAAATATTAAGCCCATATTATAGGCTTGTCTCTGTTTTTTTCTACCTTTGCAGGCAGATTAGTTATTTTTCTTATCCTTCAAAATAAATAAAATAAGTAATCACTAATACCCCTGAAGAATGATGAATAAAACATCTGCTTGTCTATGCCTGCTGTTAACCTGCATGCTGACTTCTTGCACTCCTATGCAAGAGACGCACCAACCCGATTACACTTCACACGTAAATCCATTTATTGGAACAGATTTCACCGGCAACACCTATCCGGGCGCACAAGTTCCTTTCGGAATGGTACAGCTCAGCCCAGACAACGGACTTCCCGGTTGGGACCGCATCTCCGGCTATTTCTATCCGGACAGTACGATTGCCGGCTTCAGCCATACCCATCTCTCCGGCACCGGAGCAGGAGACTTGTACGACATCTCTTTTATGCCCGTCACCCTGCCCTACAAAGAGGCGGAAGCGCCATTGGGCATCCACTCCAAATTCTCCCATGAAGACGAAAGCGCCTACGCCGGCTACTACCAAGTACGGCTGAAAGACTATGACATCAACGTCGAGCTGACCGCTACCGAGCGTTGCGGCATCCAGCGCTATACCTTCCCTGAAGCCCAATCCGCCATCTTCCTGAACCTGAAGAAAGCCATGAACTGGGATTTCACCAATGATTCACACATCGAAGCGATAGATTCCGTCACCATCCAAGGTTACCGTTTCTCCGACGGTTGGGCACGCGACCAGCATATCTACTTCCGCACCCGCTTTTCACGTCCCTTCGAAAAGATGGAACTGGACACAATTGGCATCATCAAAGACAACAAACGCATCGGAACAGCCGTCATCGCCCGCTTCGACTTCAACACGAAAGCCGGTGAGCAAATCCTCGTAAGCACAGCCATCTCCGGCACAAGCATGGAAGGTGCTGCCAAGAACCTGCAAGCCGAAGTGCCCGATAACGATTTCGACAAATACCTTACCGAGACGAAAGCCAACTGGAACCGCCAACTCGGAAAGATTGAAATAAAAGGAGGCAATGAGGATGACAAAGTGAATTTCTACACTGCCCTCTATCATTCTATGCTCGCTCCCACCATCTACAGTGATGTAGACGGAGCCTACTACGGTCCCGATAAGAAAGTACATCAAGCCGACGGTTGGGTGAATTACAGTACTTTCTCCCTATGGGATACCTACCGCGCCGCCCATCCCCTCTTCACCTACACCGAGCCGGAACGTGTCAACGACATGGTGAAATCCTTCATCGCCTTTTACGAACAGAACGGACGCCTGCCCGTATGGAACTTCTACGGCAGCGAGACAGACATGATGATTGGCTATCATGCCGTTCCCGTCATCGTAGATGCCTACCTGAAAGGCATCGGCGACTTTGACGCAGAAAAAGCATTAAACGCCTGTGTAACAACTGCCAACATTGACAGCTACCGCGGCATCGGGCTCTATAAAGAATTAGGATACATCCCCTACAATGTGACAGACAAATACAATGCCGAAAACTGGTCGCTGTCCAAGACATTAGAATATGCCTTTGACGATTACTGTATCGCCGAAATGGCAAAGAAGATGGGCAAACAGGACATTGCCGACACGTTCTACAAACGTTCGCAGAACTACAAGAACGTCTACAACCCCGCCACCTCTTTCATGCAGCCACGTGATGACAAGGGTGCTTTCATCAAAGACTTCAAAGCCGACGATTACACTCCTCATATCTGCGAAAGCAACGGATGGCAGTATTTCTGGTCGGTACAACATGACATTGACGGACTGATAGACCTTACAGGCGGCAGAGACAGGTTTGCCGAAAAATTGGACAGCATGTTCACTTATCAACCGGCAGCGGACGAAGAACTTCCCATCTTCAGCACAGGCATGATAGGACAGTATGCGCACGGCAACGAGCCGAGCCACCACGTCATCTACCTGTTCAACTCGATAGGACTCAGCGACCGCACCCAATATTACATAGCCAAAGTAATGAACGAGCTTTACAAGAACGAGCCAGCCGGACTCTGCGGCAATGAAGACTGCGGGCAGATGTCGGCATGGTACGTGTTCAGCGCCATGGGATTCTATCCCGTAAACCCTGTCAGCGGAAAATACGAGATAGGCGCTCCCCTCTTCCCGGAAGTGCGGTTGCGCTTGGCAAACGGCAAGACCTTCACCGTGCTTGCTCCTAACGTAAACAAGAAAAACATTTATATTCAATCCATTAAAGTAAACGGAAAGCCCTACGACAAGACATACCTCACGCATGAGCAAATCATGAGTGGAGCCACCATCGAGTTCGAGATGGGCAATACTCCCAAGGCAACTAAAGTTATCTTCGAAGAAAAGAATCCGTCTATTTGACCGAACTAAACTATCGAAAGAATGAATGAGAATTTCGATATAAACTATCAGGCATTATTCCACAAATACTACCCTTGCCTCATCTTCTATGCCACCCGCTTGGTGGGGGAGGAAGATGCGGAAGACGTAGTACAGGACGTGTTTGTGGAACTTTGGAGACGGCAAGAAAGCATTGAGATAGGCGACCAAATTCAGGCCTTCCTCTATCGTGCCGTCTACACTCGTTCCCTCAATGTTCTGAAACGCCGGAATGTGGAAGACGGATACAGTATCGCCATGAAAGAAATCAATCAAAGGCGGACAGAGTTTTATCAGCCGGACAACAATGAAATAATCCGACGGATTGAAGACAGGGAGCTCCGTAAAGAAATCCACAAAGCAATCAATGAATTGCCTGACAAATGCAAAGAAGTTTTCAAACTCAGCTATCTGCATGAAATGAGAAACAAGGAGATAGCCAACGTTCTCGGAGTCTCACTCCGCACTGTAGAAGCACATATGTACAAAGCCTTAAAGTACTTGCGAAGTCGTCTTGATCCGCTTTGGATAATTCTTTTCTTATTTTTATGCCGATAATAATAAGTGTTTTTACATTCTGAGTTGTATTATTAATATGAAGGAAAAGAAAATGAATAATCTGAGTGAAGACATAATCTACAAATTTCTGACAGGAAAATGCTCCGAAAAAGAACTCATCGAGGTAAATGCCTATATGAAAGAGTCGGAAGAGAACGCCCGTCGGTTATTCCGTATGGAAGAAGTTTATCATTTAGGTAAATTCAGTCAGTATGCCGACGGACAACGGATAGCATATGCGGAAAAAAAACTTTATAAACGGTTGAATGAAGAAAAAGAGAAACGGAAAAAGACAGTTCGCATATATCGCCTGATAAGATATGCAGCCATCATTGTCTTGCTCTTGCTGGTCGGTGGCGGGATCGGATATTGGTACTATCATGACGAGACCGACCAACAGATGATGATCGTTGCTGCCAACGAAGGCATTATTAAAGAAATATCCCTACCAGACGGCACCAAAGTATGGTTGAATAATTCGGCAATATTAAAATACCCTTGCAAATTTTCCGATAAAGAACGTAACGTATATTTGGAAGGGGAAGCCTATTTCGAAGTGACTAAGAACCACCGCCAACCGTTTATTGTACAGAGTGACGCCATGCGTATACGCGTGTTAGGAACAACGTTCAACCTTAAATGCGACAAGCATTGCCGGGTAGCGGAAGCGACACTGATTGAAGGTGAAATCGAAGTGAGAGGCAACAAGGACGAAGGCCAAATCATCCTCGCCCCCGGACAACGTGCGGAACTGAACAAGAGCAACAGACACCTGACCGTAAAGCAGGTGGATGCCCAAATGGATGCCGTATGGCATAATAACCTGATTCCATTCCAGAAGGCCGATATATTCACCATCACCAAGGCTTTGGAACGTTTCTATGCCGTGAAGATTATCCTGTCTCCCGACATTCAGGCAGACAAGACCTATTCCGGTGTGCTGAAACGGAAATCGGATATCGAATCCGTACTGAAATCATTGCAAAACTCAATCCCTATTGATTACAAAATTGTCGGAAACAACATCTTTATTTCTCCCAAATAAAAGAAATAGTTCCGATGAAACTAAAAAACAGATTAACACCATGAAATTAAAAACATTCCTGACAGTAGGATGTTTAGGAGGACTATTCACACTTAGCTCCTGCACAGCCCCCACTAACGTAGAAGACTACAGTGCTTATGTCAACCCCTTCATAGGGACAGGCGGACATGGACACACTTTCCCCGGAGCGGTAGTTCCCCACGGCATGATTCAACCCAGTCCGGACACACGGATTGACGGATGGGATGCCTGTTCGGGATATTATTATGCAGACTCCACCATCAACGGCTTCTCACATACCCACGTCAGCGGCACAGGCTGCTGCGACTACGGTGATGTACTGCTCATGCCCACTGTCGGCAAACAGCAATACCTGACTACCGACCCTCAAAGCCAGACCTTGGCTTATGCCTCTGCCTTTTCGCACGAGAATGAAACGGCAGAACCGGGCTATTACTCCGTATTTTTAGATACCTACCAAGTAAAAGCCGAGATATCAGCAACCAAACGCGGTGCCATCCACCGTTATACTTTCCCCGAAAGCGATGAATCCGGTTTCATCATCGACTTGGATTACAGCCTGCAACGACAGACCAACTCGGAGATGGATATCGAAGTAATCAGTGACACGGAAATCTGCGGACATAAGAAAACGACTTATTGGGCATTCGACCAATATATCAATTTCTACGTCAAATTCTCCAAACCGTTCTCTTACACCTTGATTACGGACTCTGTCACCATGGATAACGGCAAACGGCTTCCCGTCTGCAAGGCACTATTGCACTTCGATACGAAGAAAGACGAGCAAGTGCTCGTAAAAGTCGGTGTTTCCGCTGTCGATATAACAGGAGCACGCAAGAATGTAGAATCGGAAATCCCCGCATGGGACTTCGACAAGGTACGTAAAGACGCACGTGCCGCATGGAACCGATATCTGTCGAAGATTGACATCACCACTTCCGACAAGGAAGACAAAACCATCTTCTACTCCGCCCTCTATCACACGGGCATCAGTCCGAACTTATTCACCGATGCAGACGGGCGTTATTTAGGAATGGATCTCGAAGTGCATCAGGGAGATACGGTCAATCCCGTATATACCGTATTCTCGTTGTGGGACACTTTCCGCGCCTTGCACCCGTTAATGACCATCATCGATCCCGATCTGAACAATCAGTTTATCAATTCACTGATAAAGAAGCACCAGGAAGGCGGAATATTCCCGATGTGGGACTTGGCTTCCAACTACACCGGTACGATGATCGGCTACCACGCCGTTCCCGTCATCGTAGATGCCTATATGAAAGGCTATCGCAATTTTGATGCCAAGGAAGCCTACAAAGCCTGCCTGCGCGCAGCCGAATACGATACTACCGGCATCAACTGTCCTGACTTGGTATTGCCCCACCTCATGCCAAAGGCCAAGTATTACAAGAATGCCATCGGCTATGTCCCTTGCGACCGTGAAAACGAATCGGTAGCCAAGGCGTTGGAATATGCGTATGACGACTGGTGTATCTCTATCTTCGCAGAAGCCATGAGCGACTTTGAGTCCAAAGCCAAGTATGAGCGTTTTGCCAAAGCATACGAATTCTACTTCGACAAGTCGACCCGCTTCATGCGCGGACTCGATTCGAAAGGCGAATGGCGTACACCGTTCAACCCACGAGCTTCAACCCACCGCAGCGATGATTATTGCGAAGGAACAGCGTGGCAGTGGACTTGGTTTGTGCCGCACGACGTAGACGGACTGGTCGGTCTGATGGGCGGAGAGGACGCATTTGTACAGAAACTCGATTCTTTGTTCATGGTTGATTCCTCACTCGAAGGCGAAACGACCTCGGCAGACATCAGCGGCCTTATCGGGCAGTATGCACACGGCAACGAGCCCAGCCATCACGTCATCCATCTGTACAACTACGTAAACCGCCCGTGGAGAACCCAAGAACTGGTGGACAGCGTCTACCGGAGCCAGTATGCCAACAGTGTGGACGGGCTGTCGGGCAATGAAGACTGCGGTCAGATGTCCGCATGGTATGTTCTCAACTCCATGGGATTCTATCAGGTATGTCCGGGCAAACCTGTGTATTCAATCGGCCGACCCGCCTTCGATAAAGCGGTAGTCAACCTGCCCGGTGGAAAGAAATTCAGCATTATCGTAAAAAACAATACGAAAAAGAATAAATACATCGAGAGCATGATGCTGAATGGCAAGCCGTTGGATACTCCGTTCTTCAGCCATCAGGATATCGTGGATGGCGGAACGATAGAAATCAAAATGACAAACAAGCCCAACTATCAAAACAAATAATACTATGAAAAGATTATCAGTCATCATTTGTGTGCTCGGATGCACGCTCTTTGCCAAAGCCAAAGATTGGACACAGTATGTCAATCCGCTAATGGGTTCGCAGTCTACTTTCGAGTTATCAACAGGTAACACGTACCCCGCCATCGCCCGTCCGTGGGGGATGAACTTCTGGACTCCGCAGACCGGCAAGATGGGAGACGGATGGCAGTACACTTATACAGCCAACAAAATCCGCGGTTTCAAGCAGACCCACCAGCCCAGTCCGTGGATCAACGATTACGGACAATTCTCCATCATGCCGATAGTAGGCAACCCCGTATTTGATGAAGAAAAGCGCGCCAGTTGGTTTGCGCATAAAGGAGAGACAGCCACTCCTTATTACTACAAGGTGTATCTTGCAGAACATGATATAGTGACGGAAATGGCTCCAACGGAACGTGCCGTTCTTTTCCGCTTCACCTTCCCCGAAAACGAACACTCTTATGTCGTGGTAGATGCCTTCGACAAAGGTTCGTACATCAAAGTAATTCCCGAAGAGAACAAAATCATCGGCTATACCACCCGCAACAGTGGCGGAGTTCCCGAAAACTTCAAGAATTACTTCATCATTGAATTCGACAAGCCCTTCACCTACAAAGCTACGGTAGCCAACGGTGCTCTGCAAGAGAACGTTGCCGAACAGACCACCGACCATGCCGGAGCCATCATCGGCTTTCGGACACACAAAGGAGAGCAGGTACATGCCCGAATCGCTTCTTCTTTCATCAGCTTCGAACAAGCGGCAACCAACATGAGAGAGTTGGGCAAAGATAATATCGAGCAACTGGCGAAGAAAGGAAAAGAAGCATGGAACCAAGTATTAGGGAAGATAGAAGTAGAAGGCGGCAATCTTGACCAATACCGCACATTCTATTCCTGCCTGTATCGTTCATTGCTTTTCCCACGCAAGTTCTACGAACTGGATGCCGCAGGGCAGCCTGTTCACTACAGCCCCTACAACGACAAAGTGCTGCCGGGATATATGTACACCGACACAGGTTTTTGGGATACTTTCCGCTGCCTGTTCCCGTTGTTGAACCTGATGTACCCATCGGTCAACAAGGAAATGCAGGAAGGTCTTATCAATACATATAAAGAAAGCGGCTTCTACCCCGAATGGGCAAGTCCGGGACACAGAGGTTGCATGATTGGAAATAACTCTGCTTCGGTATTGGTGGATGCCTATATGAAAGGGGTGAGAGTGGACGATATAAAGACATTGTACGAGGGATTGATTCACGGAACGGAAAACGTGCATCCGGAAGTATCTTCAACAGGGCGTCTGGGACATGAATATTACAACAAGCTCGGTTATGTCCCCTATGATGTGAAAATCAACGAAAACGCTGCCCGCACATTAGAATATGCTTACAATGACTGGTGCATCTACAAACTTGCCAAAGAGCTGAAACGCCCGAAGAAAGAGATCAACCTCTTTGCCAAACGTGCCATGAATTACAAGAATCTTTTCGATAAAGAATCCAAACTGATGCGTGGGCGCAATGAGGACGGTACGTTCCAGTCTCCATTCTCTCCATTGAAGTGGGGGGATGCCTTCACCGAAGGAAACAGTTGGCACTATACTTGGTCCGTGTTCCACGACCCGCAGGGACTTATCGACCTGATGGGCGGAAAGGATATGTTCGTCACGATGATGGACTCCGTATTTACCGTGCCGCCTGTTTTTGACGACAGCTACTACGGGCAAGTCATTCATGAGATTCGCGAGATGACCGTCATGAATATGGGCAACTATGCACATGGCAATCAGCCTATCCAGCATATGATTTACTTATATGACTATGCCGGCCAACCATGGAAAACCCAATACTGGCTACGTCAGGTTATGGACAGGCTATATACTCCGGGACCGGACGGCTATTGCGGTGACGAAGACAACGGACAGACTTCTGCTTGGTATGTGTTCTCTGCATTAGG